>JBBRPG010000042.1:0-24595 GCA_038228485.1 Alphaproteobacteria bacterium | reverse complement strand
TTCGCCGCCGACTACCGGGCTTATTGCGCCCGGCACCAGGGGCCAGGAAATTTAGGCGCCGAGATCGATCCGATGCCACGGGTGATTCTGGTGCCGGGGCTGGGTCTGTTCGGGCTGGGAACGAGCGCCAAGGACGCGGCGATCGCCGCTGACATCGCCGAATCCTGGGTCAAGACCGTCACCGACGCCGAGGCGATCGGGCGCTTCGAATCGATTGGCGAAGCCGAGATGTTCGCGATCGAATATTGGGGTCTCGAACAGGCCAAGCTCGACCGCCGCACCCCGCCACCGCTCGCCGGACAGATCGCGGTGGTGACCGGCGGCGCCGGAACCATCGGCCTGGCGGCGGCGCGGGCGCTGCGCGGGGCGGGCGCCGAAATCGCCATCCTCGACCGCGCCGAAACCGACCCCGAGGCCGCGGCGAAATCCTTCGGCGGGCTCGGGATGGCCTGCGACCTCACCGACGCCGCCGCTGTCGCAAATGCGTTCGAGCGCGTCGCCGCCCGCTTTGGCGGGGTCGACATCGTCGTCTCCAATGCCGGCGCGGCCTGGCAGGGGCGCATCGGCGAGGTGTCGAATGCGCTGATGCGGCAGAGCTTCGAGCTGAACTTCTTCGCCCATCAAAGCGTCGCGCAGCAGGCGGTGAAGATCATGCTGGCGCAGAATACCGGCGGCTGCCTGCTGTTCAACGTGTCGCGGCAGGCGGTCAGTCCCGGCCCCGATTTCGGCCCCTACGGCCTGCCCAAGGCGGCGACCCTGGCGCTGATGCGGCAATACGCGCTCGAATACGGCGGTCACGGCATCCGCAGCAACGCGGTCAACGCCGACGGCATTCGCGGCGGCCTATTGACCGAGGATTTCATCGTCAAGCGCGCCGCCGCCTACAACATGACCGTCGAGCAATACATGGGCCGCAACCTGCTGCGCCGCGAGGTCGCAGCCGAGGACGTGGCCCAGGCCTTCCTGTCGCTGGCGCTGGCGCGTAGCACCACCGGCTCTTTCGCCACCGTCGACGGCGGCAACATCGCCGCCGCGCCGCGCTGAAGAGGAAGACATGAGCAACACCAAGCAAACTGACGCGCTTGACCGGCTCCTGTCTCGCCTTCGTGGCAAACTCACTATTCCCGATTTTAAGAGTGAAATTGATCAATATTGGAAAGAGGAAATAATTAACCGACAACACCTGAATGAGGTTCGATTTAACAGCGGCCCTGGTAAAAGGCTGATGGATGAGATCATGCCAGTGTCGAGAATGCTTAAATTTGGTAACATGACTGAGGGATGGGTGCAATTTCCCCAAAATTATGAAATACCTGATTGCTATTTATGGAAACCAGATGCGGCGCGGCCGACAAAAATAGAGATTACTGTCTCACAAGGTCGAGAAAGATTTCATAGAAGGAAGGAGTTAGTCGAAGAGGGTCACAGCCATGGATATGTGGGTCTTCAAGATGATGCATCGGAGGAGGACTTCAAGGCTGCGCGTGGAAGGGAACATTCTGCATACTCTACGGAGAAAGTGCTTGAGCGCACAAAACGAGGAATTGAAATTGCGCTAAATAAGAAAAATGATCCGAAATATACGTCCATGCAGCTAATAATATCAGCTCCGCTTAGGTCAAATTCCTTCCCTTCGAGCGCTGGGCAGCGATAAAAGAAGATCTGGTTGGGTCGGCTCGCGCCCTACCGCTCGCGCGAATCGATGTGATAGGCGACCAAGACCCTATCATCGGATTTCGGATAAAATGATCCCTGACGTAGGGATGGGTGCGGATACCGCGCCTCATCAATCTAATCTTGGAGGGCGAAAATGCCGGAACAGGATACCGAAGGCGAACGCTATCAGGCCGAGACGCCGCAGGCCGCGCCGGGGTTTTTCCTCAAGGGCTCGCACCAGCTCGACTGGGGGATGAAGAACCGGCTGGCGCGGGTGTTCAACCCACAGAGCGGCCGCACCGTCATGCTGGCGGTCGATCACGGCTATTTTCAGGGGCCGACGACGGGCCTGGAGCGGATCGACCTCAACATCGTGCCGCTGATGCCGTCGTGCGATGCCCTCTTCTGCACCCGCGGCATCCTGCGCAGCGTGATCCCGGCCGAGTCGCAAAAGCCGATGGTGCTGCGCGCCAGCGGCGGGCCGTCGATCCTCAAGGAGCTGTCCGACGAGCAGATCGCGATGGACATGGAGGATGCGCTGCGGCTCAACGCCGCCGGGGTCGGCATCCAGGTGTTTATCGGCGGCGAGCACGAGACCCGCTCGATCCACAACATGACCAGGCTGGTCGACGCCGGCTTGCGCTACGGCATGCCGGTGATGGGGGTCACCGCGGTCGGCCGCGACATGGTGCGCGACGCCAAATACTTCCGCCTCGCCTGCCGCATCATCGCCGAACTCGGCGCGCAATACGTCAAGACCTACTACGTCGCCGATGGTTTCGAGACCGTGACGGCGTCGTGCCCGGTGCCGATCGTCATGGCCGGCGGCCAGAAGCAGCCCGAGCTCGACGCGCTGACGATGGCTTACAACGCGGTGCAAGGCGGCGCTTCCGGCGTCGACATGGGCCGCAACATCTTCCAGTCCGACGCGCCCAAGGCGATGATCGCGGCGGTCGGCGCGGTCGTGCACAAAAACATGAAGCCCAAGGAAGCGCTCGACATGTACCTCTCGCTGAAGGCGCAGGGGTAAGCGCTTCCATTGTCATTCCGGGGCGCGAGCATTGCTCGCGAACCCGGAACCCACGCACACCGGCGATGGCCGATGGATCGCAAAACGGCTGGTTATCGACCGCTCAGGTCTGTTTCATGGGTTTCGGGTTCGCATCTTCGATGCGCCCCGGAATGACAAAACAACTATCGAAATCCGACACCACCGAGGAATTCCCGCACCGCCTCGGCGCAGGCGGCGGGCGCTTCGAGCTGCAACAGGTGCCCGGTGCCGGGGATCGCCTGGTAGTCGTAGCCGCCTTCCAGCGCCAGCGCGCGGTTCGACAGCGCGGTCGGGTCGGGGCGTTCACGCTCGGGGTCGCCGCCGATCAGCTTGACCGGGCCGGCGAAGTCGCGCGCCGCCGGCCACAGATCGAGGCCGATCCCCTGCGCATACATCGACGCCTCGAGGTCGCGCGGGCAGCGTAAATGCCAACCGCCTTCGCCCCGTGGCCGCAGCACCGCCTCGGCCATCGCCTGGTGCGAGTCGGGAGCCCAATTCCGCCCGGCGCGGGTCGCGGCATACTCGCCGGCCAGTTCGCGCGGGTCGGCGAAGCTCTCGCGCCGCCCGCTCGCCCAGGCGACCAGCCTATTGAGGTACGCCACCATCGCCGCGCGGGCGGGATGGTCCTCCGCCGGGTTGTTGGGAGGATCGAACAGCACCAGCGCGTCGAAGCGCCAACCGATCTCGAACGCCGCGATCATCGCCGCCTGCGCCAACATCGAATGAAACAGCCCGGCGGTCGGCTTCGGGCCGAATTCGGCCCCCGCCGCTTCCCGCACAAACTCCAGGTCGCTCGCCATGTGCGCGTAGTCATGGCCGGGCGGGTCGGCCAGTGGGTTCCAGCCGTGATTGCGCGCGTCGAAGACGACGACCTCGAAGTCCGCAAGGAAGCGGCCCCAGAAGCCGATATAGCCATCGCTCGCAAAGCCGTTGCCGTGGCTGACGATCAGCCGTGCTCCGCGCGGATTGCCGTGCCGCCGTACGCGGATGACCGCGCCGCCGTCACTCGCGACGTCGATGACGGCGAGTGGCTTCAGCCCGCCATTTCCCGGTTGCGCAGGAACTGAAAGAACTCGACCCCTTCGCGCAGCCGGCGCTTCATCATCTCCGGGCTGCGGATCATCTCGCCGACCAGCGAGGCGATCTTCTTCCGCCGGAAATAGAAGCGCTTATAGAACGTCTCGACCGAGTCGAAGATCTCGGTGTGGCTCAAATGGTCGTAGTGCAAGGGCGCGATTTGCACCCCGTTGTCGTCGATCAGCTCGGCGTGTGCGGTGTCGAGCCAGCCGTTCTCGACCGCCTGCAGGTAGAGCTCGGTGCCGGGATAGGGCGCGGCCAGCGACACCTGGATCGTGTGCGGGTTGATGTCGGCGGCGAAATTGATGGTTTCCTCGATGGTCTCCTTGGTCTCGCCGGGGAGGCCGAGGATGAAGGTGCCGTGGATGGTGATGCCGAGCTCGTGGCAATCCTTGGTAAAGCGCCGCGCCACGTCGACCCGCATGCCCTTCTTGATGTTGTAGAGGATCTGCTGGTTGCCGGTTTCGTAGCCGACCAGCAGCAGCCTGAGCCCGTTGTCGCGCAGCACTTCCAACGTCGCGCGCGGCACGTTGGCCTTGGCGTTGCACGACCAGGTGACCCCGAGCCGCCCCAGTTCCTTGGCGATCGCTTCGGCGCGCGGCAGATTGTCGGTGAAGGTGTCGTCGTCGAAGAAGAACTCCTTCACCTGCGGGAAGGCTGCTTTCGCCTGGCGGATTTCCTCGATCACATGCGCGACGCTGCGCACCCGGTAGCGGTGCCCGCCGACCGTCTGCGGCCACAGGCAGAACGTGCAGCGGCTTTTGCATCCGCGCCCGGTGTAGAGCGAGACGTAGGGGTGCTTCAGATAACCGATGAAATAGTCCTCGATCCGCAGGTCGCGTTTGTAGACCTCGGTGACGAACGGCAGTTCGTCCATGTTTTCGAGGATGGCGCGCTCGCGGTTGTGCACCGGCGCGCCGTCCGGCCCGCGATAGCTGAGCCCGTCGATGTCGGCGAAGGCTCGGCCGTCGGCGACCTCCTTGACCGTGAAGTCGAATTCCTCGCGGGCGACGAAATCGATGGCGCTCGACGCGGTGAGGCTAGCCTCGGGCTCGACGGCGACCTTGGCGCCGACCAGGCCGATCTTGAGCTTCGGGTTGGCGTCCTTCAGCGCCCCGGCGACCTTGACGTCGCTGGCGAAGGACGGGGTCGAGGTGTGCATCACCACCAGCTCGAAGTCGCCCGCCTGCCGCAGCACCGCATCGAGCCCCAGCCGCGCCGGCGGCGCGTCGATCAGCTTCGAATCGGGCACCAGCGCGGCCGGCTGCGCCAGCCAGGTCGGGAACCAGAACGACTTGATCTCGCGCTTGGCCTGATAGCGCGAGCCGGCGCCGCCATCGAACCCGTCAAACGACGGCGGCTGCAGGAACAGGGTCTTCATCATCACTCGCCGTCTCTTTCGACAATGATCCGCCCATCGGTAATTCGCCCGCCGGGCTCGATGCGGAACAAATGGTCGCGCCACGACACGTTGCGCCCGCAAAAGCTGGCGATGAACACCGCGAACGACAACAGGTCGCGCAGCGGCAGCAGCCACAACCCCGCCGTCGGCAGGCGCAGGATGCGCGCGATCGCCGCAGCCGACCCCCAGCGCAAGAGGCAGGACATCGCCAGAAACCACATCGCGGTCAAGCTCAATCCGCAAACGATGGCGGCGAGAAGCGCGATGGCCACCGCATGCGTCACCACCGAAGCGGCAAAACCGATGGGCGCCATCAACCGCACCGTGCGCGCCCAGCGCAACTCATGGCGCCACAGGCACTTCAGGTTTTTCTCGGCGACCGAGGTCTCGACGAGATAGGGTGACAGCACGGTGGCGAGGCCATGCTCGCGTACCGCGGCGCCGATGCGGTGGTCGTCGGCCAGTTCATCCTGCACCACGCCGAGCCCGCCGATGCGGTCGAGCACCGCGCGGCGCAGCGCGATCGTCGCGCCAAAACAGCCGTCGCCGGCACCCAGCGCCTCGCCCAGTAGCGCGCTGGGCAGGAAGCCGAAATTGATGTGCAGCGCCCCGAGACGTGACCACAGCCCGTCAGCCGATGTCCCACTTGCCGGCAGCCCCCGGTAAAGGCACGTCACCAGCCCGACCGCCGGGTCGTGCAGCGGCGCGGTCACGCCGGCGAGGTAGTCCGGGCCGACATGCATGTCGCTGTCGGCGAAGACCAGGACGTCATGCTTGGCCGAGGGCAGCATGTTGACGAGGTTGGCGACCTTGAGGTTGCTGCCCGCCACCCGAGGATCGATGACGAGCGCGATGTCGCTCGCCGGCCGCTCCGCGATCAGCTGGCGGACCACGGGCAACGCTTCGTCGCTCGGGCTGCGCACGCCGAAGACGATCTGGAACGCCGGATAATCCTGGTCGACGAACGAGCGCAGATTCTCGTACAGCCCCGGCTCGGCCCCGTAGAGCGGCTTCAGCACCGAGACGGGCGGCTGCGCGGCCGGCAAGCCGATGCTGCGCCGGGCGAATCGCGCCGCCGCGGCGACGGTGCCGAAGAGATAGGCCCACACCGGCAGCAGGATCAGGCCAAGCACCAGCGATGTCATGACGCGGCAGTCAACCCCATTCTGGTCGCTCCGATAATGTTTTGCGGTTGCGTTCGAAATGAGGATTGTCGACGATGCGCCGCCCCCACGGTCTTAACGAGCGGTATCAGCGGTTCATTTCGTGCGAGTTGTCGGTTTCCCCTGGAGTGCCACCGGTCCCATCGGCGGCGTTGTTCTGTTCGTCGCCGCCGCGCTCGCGGGTTGCGCCACCCCGCCGACCGACCCGGCGGAACGGGCAGCCTTCGTGCAAAACAACGATCCGCTCGAACCGCTGAACCGCAAGGTTCTCGACGTCAACCAATTCGTCGACCGCATCCTCTTCCGCCCGGTCGCCAAGGCCTACGTCTTTGCTGTCCCCGAGGATGGCCAAGCGGCGATCCACCATGTGCTCGACAACATGAAGGAGCCGACCCTCTTCTTCAACCACGCGCTCCAAGGCGAATTCAAGCGGGCCGGCATCACTCTTGGCCGCTTTGTCGTCAACAGCACGGTCGGGCTCGGCGGCATCGTCGATGTCATGGCGAAGAACGGGGTCGAGCGCCAGCCCGCCGATTTTGGCCAGACCCTGTTTGTCTGGGGCATCCCGTCGGGCCCGTATCTGGTGCTGCCGATCCTTGGGCCGTCGAACCCGCGCGACGCCGGCGGCAGCCTGGTCGATTCCTACGCCGACCCGTTTACCATTCTCGCCAACGCCAACGGGGTGACCGAGCTGACCACGGCGCGACTGGTCTCCGGAGGGATCGATTCGCGCGCCCAAGTGCTCGACGTGCTCGACGATCTGCAAAAGAACTCGGTCGATTTCTACGCCCAGCTGCGCAGCCTGTCGCAGCAGCACCGCGCCGCCGAGCTGACCCATGGCAGCACGCCCGACGCGACGCCCAGCCTCTATAACGATCCCGGCAGCCCGGCGCCCGCCCCCAACCCGGCGCCGCCCGCAACATCGGTTAAGCCACCGCCCGCGACAAGCAAGCCGCCGCCGGCAAGCCGCGCCCCGGCCGCTTTGACCCCAGCCGCTGCGCCGATTCCTCCGGCGGCAACTGTGTCCGCACCTCCCGCAGCACCCGTGCCGGCGCCTCCGGCGGCAATCGCCCCGACCCCGATCCTTCCGGCGCCAGCCGCCGCGCCTGCGGCATTCCCCGACCCGGCCGCGCAGATCAGTCAGGCGAAAATCCGAACAACCGATTCGGACGAAGGCCGGCTGCGCTGACCGCGCTAGCTCGAGCGCTGCGCCGCGGTGCGCTGCTCGAGCAGCTTGATCAGCCCGTCGGCGCCCGATTGATGCAGCACCGCGACAAATTCCGAGCGGCGGCTCGCCAGCTCGCTGATCGTGCCGCTGAGATAGATGTCGATCGCCTGCCAGCCGCCGGCCCCCTGGCGCATCAGATAGTTGATCGAGACCTTCTCGCCGTTGGATTTGACGATTCGGCTGGTGACGATCGTGCCGTTGGGGCTCGCGGCGGGGGCGGGGTCGACCTCGAAGCGCTCGCCACTGAACCCGTCGAAGCGATTGGCGTAGACCGCGATGGTGTAGCGCGAGAACACGTCTGTCAGCTGGCGCTGCTGCTCGGGCCGCAGCTGCGTCCAGTCGGGTCCGACCGACAGCCGCGCCATCAAGCCGAGCTCCAAGGTGCGGGTGACCGCGGGAGCGAGGCGCTGGTAGCGCTGATCGAACGATAGACCCTTCGCGTCCTTCATTACCGCCATGAGCTCGTCGTAGAATCGCCGGATCGCCGCCGGCGCATCGGCGCCGTCGGCTGCGGCAGCCGTGCGCGGGATTGTGGCGGCAATTATCGGTGCTAGCAGCACTATTCGGCGCGAAATCGTCATGTCGGCTCATCGGACGCGGTTGCAATTCGCATAGCGATACCAAACTGCCTTGTACAGAATAGGGGAAATCGCGCGCGGCTGGCATTTGCGGCCGGCAATTGCGCCGGTACCGCAAGTTATGGCAGGGATAGGTGGGGAACCGTCTTGCCGCCGAGGCGCGTGGCGGATCCCTCCGGAGGCTAAAGACGAAATGATTCGAGTGGTCCTCGCCCAACCTCGCGGCTTTTGCGCCGGGGTCGAACGCGCGATCGAGATCGTCGAGCGCGCGATCGAGAAATATGGCCCCCCGATCTATGTTCGCCACGAGATCGTCCACAACCGCCACGTGGTGGAGCGGCTCCGCGCCAAGGGCGCGCGGTTCGTCGACGAGATCGACGAGATCCCGCCGGGCGCGGTGACGATCTTCAGCGCTCACGGAGTCGCCAGCGCGATCGAGACCCGCGCCGGCGAGCGCGGCCTGCCGGTGATCGACGCGACCTGCCCGCTGGTTTCCAAGGTGCACATCGAGGGCCAGCGTTACGCCAATCAGGGCCGCGAGATCATCCTGATCGGCCATGCCGGGCATCCCGAGATCGAAGGCACGATGGGTCGAATCACCGGCAAGGTGCACCTGATCTCGCGGCCCGAAGAGGTCGCGAAGCTCTGCGTCACCAACCCGGCAAAGCTTGCCTTCATCACCCAGACGACGCTTTCCGTCGACGATACCCGCGCGGTCATCGAGGCGCTCAAGGCACGCTTTCCCTCGATCGTCGGACCGGACACCAAGGACATCTGCTACGCGACCCAGAACCGCCAGCGCGCGACTTTGGAGCTGGCCAAGATCGTCGATGTCGTTCTGGTCGTCGGCGCGCCGAATAGCTCGAACTCGAACCGGTTGCGGGAGATCGCCGCCGAATTCGGGGTGCCGAGCTATCTGATCGAGGACGCCAACGCGCTGAACCCGGCCTGGCTCGACGGCGTGTCGGCGGTCGGCATCACCGCCGGCGCCTCGGCCCCCGACGAGCTGGTCGAGGAGCTGGTCGAACGCCTCGGCGAGATGGACGAGATCGAAATCCAACGGCTGCCCGGCGTTACCGAGAACGTGCGGTTTCGGATGCCTTCGCAGCTCGCCGAGCCGGTAGCCGGCGACTAGCCCCAGCGATAAAACGAGGTTTCACCGTGGCGATTTCGCTACATCAGAAGATTCGCGTCGGCGCTTATGTGATGAGCCAGCATCTGCGCGGGGTTAAGCGCTACCCGCTGGTGCTGATGCTGGAGCCGCTGTTCCGCTGCAACCTCGCCTGCGCCGGCTGCGGCAAGATCGACTACCCCGACCCGATCCTCAACCAGCGTCTGTCGGTGGCGCAGTGCCTCGAGGCGGTCGATGAATGCGGCGCGCCGGTCGTCGTCGTCGCCGGCGGCGAGCCGCTGCTGCACCGCGAGATCGAGCAGATCGTCGAGGGCATCATCGCCCGCAAGAAGTACGTCTACCTCTGCACCAACGCGCTGCTGCTCGAAAAGAAGATCGACCTGTTCAAGCCGAACCCGTATTTCGCGTGGACCGTCCATCTCGACGGCGACAAGGAAGACCACGACCGCTCGGTCTGTCTCGACGGGGTCTACGACAAGGCGGTCGACGCGTTGAAGCTGGCGAAGTCGCGCGGGTTCAAGGTCAACATCAACGCCACCCTGTTCGACAACGCCGACCCCGACCGCATGGCCGGGTTCTTTGACACGGTCACCGAGCTCGGCATCGACGGGATCACGGTGTCGCCCGGCTATGCCTATGAGCGCGCGCCCGACCAGGAGCATTTCCTCAACCGCCAGCGGACGAAGGAATTGTTCCGCAATATCTTCCGGCGCGATCCAGGTAAGTCCGGGGGACAGCGCTGGTCGTTCAACCAGTCCGGCCTGTTCCTCGACTTCCTCGCCGGCAACCAGACCTATCACTGCACCCCGTGGGGCAATCCGTGCCGCAATTATTTCGGCTGGCAGCGGCCGTGCTACCTGCTCGGCGAAGGTTATGCCCACAGCTTCAAGGAGCTGATGGAAGAGACCGATTGGGACGCCTACGGCACCGGCAATTACGAGAAATGCGCCGACTGCATGGTGCATAGCGGCTACGAGGCCAGCGCGGTGATAGATTCGGTGCAGCGCCCGTGGAAGGCCGCCCGGGTCGCGCTGCGCGGGGTCAAGACCGAAGGCGAGATGGCGCCCGACATCGCGCTCGACCGCCAGCGGCCGGCCAAGTACGTCTTCTCCGGGCATGTCGCGGAAGCGATGAGCCGGCTAGAGAGCGCTAAGCAGAGCGCAGGCGGAGCCGACTAGGCGCTAAGCACTCCGTTGAGGACGCGGGCGGGTCCGACTAGCGCCGCCAGCGCCTGCCGCGCCTCGCGCGCGACCCCCAGCAAGCTGCGTAATTGCTGGGGCCGCCGCAGTACCGACGCCACCACCTGGCCGATCATCGGCTTGCCGTTCGACCGCAGCGGCACCAGCGCCGCCGGCGGCAGTTCCCGGGTCGCCGTATCGGCGATGGCGCGCAGCACCAGAAAGGGAATGCCCAGCGCCGCCGCGGCGCGCGCCACCACGACGCTTTCGAGGTCGACCGCCAGGGCGCCGGTCTCCTGCCAGGCGCGATACTTGTCGGCTTGGGTGGCGACCACGGTTTGCGCCCCCAGCACTGCGCCTTCGATGGCGCCGGTTTGCGCAATCAGCTCGGGGACGAGCAGCCGCAGGCTTTCGCTGCTGAGCCAGCGCCGGTCTTCGTCGACGACTTCGGTCGACAGGATGAGGTCCCCGGGCCTGAGATGAGGCGCCAGCGCGCCGGCGATGCCAAAGCTGACCAGGCATTCGGCCCGGCCCGCCGCTTCCTCGACGACGGCAACCGTGCGCCGGTGATCGCCGGAGCCCACGACAGTGGGCAGCCCGGCGCGGCGCGCGATCCTGGCCTCAGCCTCGAGGCCGGTCGTACAGAGGATCGTATAGGCCAAAAGCCCCCCACCCGGTGCCGAGCTATCCCCGGCGCGCTATCCCTACGCGAACAAAGGAAAATTTTCCAGAAACAAAGTGACGCGACTGCCGTGATGCAGCGGCCGTCAAATTCCGAAAGCGACGCGCGGCGCGTTCACCTCGCCGAGCCGACGGTAGCGGGCCAGCGCCCATAGCGGGAAATAGGCGCGATAACCGTGATAGCGCAGGTAGAACACGCGCGGAAAGCCGACCGCGGTGTACCAGGGCTCGTCCCAGCTGCCGTCGGATTGCTGGCGCGACACCAGGTAGTCGATCCCACGCGCGACCGCCGGATGCGCCGCCTCGCCGGCCGCCATCAGCCCGAGCAGCGCCCAGGCGGTCTGCGAGGCAGTGCTGTACGGCGCCTCGCCGGGCGGCTGGCCGGGCCAATAGCTGGCGCCGCTTTCGCCCCAGCCGCCGTCCTCGTGCTGGCGCGCGAGCAGCCAGGCGACCGCGCGACGCATCTCCGGCGCTTCCGGATCGAGCCCGGCGGCGTTGAGCGCAGCCAGCACCGACCAGGTGCCGTAGATGTAGTTGGTGCCCCAGCGGCCGAACCAGCTGCCATCCGCCTCCTGCTCGCGCTTCAGATAGGCGACCGCGCGGGCGATCGCGGGATGATCGGGGGCGTAGCCGATCTGCGCCAGAAAGCCGAGGCAGCGCGCCGAGACGTCGGCGGTCGGCGGGTCGAGCAGCGCGCCGTGATCGGCGAACGGGATGTGGTTCAGGTAGTAATGCGTGTTGTCAGCGTCGAAGGAACCCCAGCCGCCGTTCTTGCTCTGCATGCCGGTGATCCACTCCCCGGCGCGGTCGATCGCCTCGCGATAGCGCGCGCCATCGAACCGGTCCAGCGCAAGGCCGACCGCGGCGGTATCGTCGACATCGGGGTAATGCGGGTTTTCGTACTGGAAGGCCCAGCCGCCCGGCCGCAGCCCCGGCCGCTGCACCGCCCAGTCGCCGACGACGTCGCGGACCTGCTTCCCCTCGACCCAGTCGAAGGCGCGGCGCAGCGCCGGCGCGATATCGTCGCCGACCTCCATCAGCGCATGGCCTGCCAGCACCGTGTCCCACACCGGCGACAGGCAGGGCTGGCAGTAGGTCTCGCCGTCGCCGTGCACGACGAGCTTGTCGGTCGCCGCGCGCGCGGTGCGGCAATTCGGATGATCGGGCGGGTAGCCTAAGCAGTCGTACATCATCAGCGACTTGCCCATCGCCGGGAAAATCCCGCCGAGCCCGTCCTCGCCGTTGAGCCGTGGGGTAACGAAATCGACCGCCTTGGCGATCGCGCGATCGCGCAGGTATCTCGGAAATGTCGGTTCGAGCCGCCGCAAGACGCGGTCGAGCCACGCAAAGGCGCTCCCCATGAGCGAGCGGGACGGCGGCTTGATCCAGTCGGTGACGCTGTCCGGCGGCTCGGCGAACAGCTCGGCGATCGAGACGCCGCGCGGGTTCCTCGCCCGCGGCCGCTGCGCCATCAGCACCAGCAGCGGCACGATCACCGTCCGCGACCAGTACGAGATCTTGTCGATGTGGAACGGGAACCAGCGCGGCAGCAGCATGATCTCGACCGGCATCACCGGCAACGCCCGCCACGGCACCTCGCCCCATAACGCCAGCAGGATGCGGGTGAAGACGTTGCTGTGCCGGGCGCCGCCGCGGGCGAGGATCGCCGCGCGAGCGCGCGCCATATGCGGTGCGTCGACCGGGTCGCCGACCGCCTTCAGCGCGAAATAGGCTTTGACCGAGGCGCTGATGTCGAATTCGCCGCCGTAGAACATGGACCAGCCGTCATGCGCGCCCTGGGTCCGCCGCAGGTAGAGGGCGATGCGCTGCTCCAGCCCTTCGTCGATGGTGTCGAGGTAATGCTGCAAGAGGATGTATTCGGCCGGGATCGTGGCGTCGGCTTCGAGCTCGAAGACCCAGTGCCCGTCCTGTTGCTGGCGCGACAGCAGCCAATCGGCCGCCCGCGCCACCGCCCGGTCAAGCGAGGCAGGGCGCGGCGCATCTCCGCTGATCGGCAACCGTTCCGCCGTCATCGCTCCGCTTCGCGCTCTCGTGTTGTGGCTGCCCAATCGGGCGCGCGCCGGGCGAGCGGGAAATCGCCTCCGCCGCGGCAAGGCCGGAGCGAATAGCGCCTTCGATCGTGGCCGGCAAGCCGGTATCGACATAATCGCCGGCTAGAACCAGGTTCGCCCAGCGGGTCCGCGTCGGCGGGCGGCGCTTCAGCTGGGCCGGAGTGGCGCGAAAGGTCGCGCGCCGTTCCTTGACGATGCGCGCCGGCGGGACGGGCTCGGCGGGCAGGCCGAACGCCGCCGCCACGTCGCGCCACAAGAGGTCGCGCAGCGCCTCGGCCGGCTTGTCGACAAGGGCGTCGGCGGCGCTGACCGTGACCGAGATCACGCCGGATTTCCGGAACACCCATTCGGCGGCGCCGCCGACGAGGCCCGCGAACAGCGGCATGTTTGCCGGCGGGCCGAGGCGATAATGACCGTTGACGATTGGCGCGTGGTCGTCGGGCACCGTCAGGCCGGGGACGAGCCGCGCCGCCATCGCCGCCGGCACGGCGAGCACCGTCTCGTCATCATCACCGAGTGTGACCGGCCCGTCATCGAAATCGAGCGTGGCGATCCGATCGTTCTCAAAGCCGATGGCGCGCAGCCTGGCGCCGAGGCGGATTTCGGCGCCGCTCGCGCGCAGCGCGGCAAGCGCCGGGTCGACAAAGCTCTCGGACAGGCCTTCGCGCGGCACCAGCGGCCGGCAGGCGGCGGCGCCGCAGCCCAGGGTCTCGCGCAGGATGCCCCAAAACAGGCGGGCCGACCCGTCTTCGGCGCCGGTGTTGAGCGCCGCCACCGCGACCGGCTGCCACAGCCGGCGGAACAGCGGGGCGGCTGGGTCGAGCCGCTCGGCAATGGTGTCGCCGTCGCCGGCTGAGCGCAGCCGTAACGCGGCGAGGTAATCGCCGGCCCGGCTGCCCGGAACCCGCCGTCCGTCGCAGCACACCCACCACGGCACGAGCCCCCCGTTGGGCCGCAGGGTCCAGCGCTCGCCGCTCGCGAGGTCGACAAACGGGATCGCCGCCTCGCCTGGCCCGTCGAAGGTATCGAGCGCGTCGATCTGCCGGAGATAGGCGAGGGCGGAACGGTTGCCGCTCAACAGCAGATGATTGCCGTTGTCGATGCGCGCGCCGAGTTCGGCGTCAAAATACGAGCGGCAGCGGCCGCCGGCGTGTTGCCCGCTTTCGTAGAGCGCCACGCGCCGCCCCGCCTTCGCCAGCGCCACCGCGGCGGCGAGCCCGGCAAGCCCGGCGCCGACGACGTGAGTTGTCATGGTTCTGGGCTCATACCAGCCCGTGGCGCAGCACCAGCCACAGTTTCTGACCCTTCGACAGGCTGACCCGCGCGCTCGGGTCGCGCCAGCCGTCCCGCAGCAGCGCCTCCAGCATCGCCCGGTAGAACGCGCCCATCACCGCCGCCGGCCGCATCGCCCGCCGCGAGCACTCCGCCATCGCCGCCCGCGCCGCCGCGAAATGGCCGAGCGCGATCTCGGCCACGTCGCGGCATACCGCCGGCAGCGCCGGATGGCGCAGCACCGCCGCCGGCTCGTCGCTGCGGATGCCGTGGCGGTCGAGCACCTCCCGCGGCAGATAGAGCCGGCCGCGCCGCGCGTCTTCGTCGAGGTCGCGCAGGATGTTGGTGAGCTGCAAGGCGCGGCCGAGCGCGTCGGCGACCCGGTGCGCTGCCTCGCTCGCATCGCCGAAGACATGCACCGACAGATGCCCGACCGCACCGGCGACCCGCCCGCAATAGAGGTCCAGCGTCGCCAAATCGGGGGCGCGGATGTCCTCGGCGGCATCCATCTCCATGCCGTCGATCACATCGTGGAAATCGTGCTTGCGCAGGCCGAAGCGCTCGACCGGCTCTTGCAACGCTCGCCCGATCAGCTGGCGCGGCCGCCCGGCATAGATCGCCTCGATCTCGTCGTGCCAGGCGGCGAGGCCCGCCGGGCGCTCGGCGGCGGGCCAGTCGTCGGCGATGTCATCGACCTCGCGGCAGAATGCGTAGACCGCGTACATGCCGTCGCGGCGCTCCTGGGGCAGCAGCCGCATCGCCCAATAGAACGAGGTGCCCGCCGCCTCGACCCGGCGGCGGATGGTCTCGCGCAGGGAAGCGTCGTCGAGGACCGTCCCGACGCTGTCGGGCATCGCGTCGTTCACCGCCGGCGGCCGCCGAGCACGCCGGTGAGCAGCGCGAGCGCGAAATCGCCCTTGCTCAGCGCGACCCGTTCCGCCAGCGGATCGCCGCGCCGCAACCGCCGCGACAGCCGCCGCGCGAGATCGACGATCGTCGCCGACTCCCAGCGCAGCCCGCGCGCCTTTACCCCCGCGGGCAACGCCGTGGCGGTGGCGATCAGCCGGTCGGTCGAATCGAGCAGCCGGTCGATCACCTGACGCAAGCCGGGGCTTGACGCCGGCGCGGTCAGCGCCTCGATCCCGATCCCGGCTTCGCCCATCATGTCGAGCGGCAGGTAGACCCGGTCGAGCTCGCGGTAATCCTCGGCGCAATCCTGCAGATGGTTCAGCACCTGCAGCGCCGAGCACAGCGCATCCGAGGCCGGCCAAGTGCCGCGGCTCTCGCCGTGCAGGTCGAGCAATTGCCGCCCGACCGGCGAGGCCGAATAGCGGCAATACTCCATCAGATCGTCCCAGTTCTCGTAGCGCAGCTTGGTCGCGTCGAGGGTGAAGGCGCGCAGCACGTCATGGCAATGCTGCGCGGTGGTGCCGGTCTTGGCGAGGCTGGCGCGCATCGCGGTGGCGGCTGGCGAATCGTCCCCCGGCGCGCCTTCCAGTAGCTCGCCCATCCGGGCGAGCCGGCGCACTTTGGCGTCGGCCGGCAAATCAGGGTTGTCGGCGATGTCGTCGGCGATGCGGGCGAAACGGTAGAAGGCGTGGACGTGGACGCGCAGATCCTTGCGGATCAGGAACGACCCGACCGGGAAATTCTCGTCGCCACGTCCCTTGCCGGACGGGGTTTCGACCGGCGTGATCTCGGCGCGATGGGCGGTTTCGGTAGCCAGCGCGGTCAACTCTATCCCTTGCCCAGATACCCGTTCGCCTCGAACCAGGCGACGGCGTCGGCGATGGCTTCCTTCGCCGGACGCGGACTGTAGCCCAGCTTCCGCATCGCTTTCGCCGAACTGAAATACATCTTCTTACGCGACATGCGGACGCCGTCCAGGGTGACGAACGGCTCGCGCCCGGTCAACCGCGCCAGCAGCTCGGCCCCGGCCGCGACCGGCAGCACCACGGCAAAGGGCACCTTGAACGCCGGCGGGCGCCGTCCGACGGCTTTCGCCACCTCGGCCAGGATATCGGCCAGCGCCATGTTCTCCCCGCCGAGGATGTAGCGCTCGCCGACCTTGCCGTTTTCTGCCGCGAGAAGCTGCCCGGCCGCGACATCGTCGACATGGACGACATTGAGCCCGGTATCGACATAGCCGGGCATCCTGCCCTTGGCCGCCTCGACGATGATCCGGCCGGTCGGAGTCGGGCGGACGTCGCCAGGCCCGATCGGGGTCGATGGGTTGACGATAACCGCCGGCAGGCCGCGCTCGGCGACGAGACCGCGCACCGCCGCCTCGGCGGCAAATTTCGACTGCTTGTAAGGGCCGATCATGTCGGCGATCCCGCTCGGCGTCGCCTCGTCGGCAACGCCGCCCGAGACCAGCCCCAGGGTGGCGACGCTGCTGGTGTAGATCACCCGCTCGACCCCCGCCGCGAGCGCCGCCTCCATCAGCGCAACGGTGCCGTCGACATTGGCGCGGAACATCGCGGCCGGGTCCGGCACCCACAGCCGGTAATCGGCGGCGACATGGAGGAGGTAGCGGCAACCGGCGACCGCGGCAGCCAGCGAGGCGGCATCCTCAAGCGACCCTTCGGCCACCGCGACATCGAGCCCGGCGAGATTGCGGCGGTTGCTCTGCGGCCGCGCCAGCACCCGTACCCGATGTCCCGCCGCGAGCAGCGCCCGCGCCACCGCCGCGCCGACAAACCCGGTAGCGCCGGTAACCAGGGCAAGTCCGGGTTCGAGCGGCATCGCCGCAAGCCTACAAACTACGGCGCGCCGACGCTATGGCCGGTGGAGAACCAGGCTACACCGAAAAATACTTCGCTTGCGGGTGGTGGACGACGATCGCCGAGGTCGATTGCTCGGGGTCGAGCTGGTCTTCCTCGGACAGCGTGATGCCGATTTCGTCGGCGCGCAGCAGCGGCAATAGCTGCGCCTGGTCGGAGAGGTTGGGGCAGGCGGGATAGCCGAACGAATAGCGGCTGCCGCGGTAGCCTTGGGCCAGCATCTCGTCGTGGTCGCGCGCCTCCTCGGCGGCGAAGCCGAGCTCGCCGCGGATGCGCTTGTGGACGTATTCGGCGAAGGCCTCGGCCATCTCGACCGAAAGCCCGTGCAGATAGAGGTAATCCTGGTAGCGGTCGGCGGCGAACCATTCGCGCGCCACATCCGAGGCGCGGCGGCCCATCGTCACCACCTGCAGCCCGATCACGTCGCGCTCGGGGTTGTCGATGTCGCGGAAGAAATCGGCGATGCAGAGCCCATCCTTTTTGTTCTGGCGCGGGAAGTCGAAGCGCGCGACCTCGCGTCCGCTGCTTTCCGGATCGAACAGCACCACCGTGTTGCCCTGAGCGGCGCACGGCCAATAGCCGTACGACGCCTGCGGTTCGAGAATCTTCTCGCGGATCGCCTGGTCCATCACCCGCGACAGGATCGGGCGCAGCTCGCCGCGCGCCCATTTCTTGTATTCGTCGAGCGAGCGGCCTTCCTTCCGGAAACCCCACTGGAATTGGTAGAGCATGCGCTCGTTGAGATAGGGCGCGACGGTCTTGACCGGCACCCGCTCCAGCACCCGCGCGCCCCAGAACGGCGGCGTCGGCACCGGCACCCCGTTGGTGAGCTGGGCCCGGCGGATGCGGATCTCCTCGAGGTCGACCGGGCGTTGCGGCCGGGCATCGCCGGCCCGGCCTAATTTGCGCGACTCGTTCTTCGGCCGGCCCGCATTCTTCTGCTGCACCTCGGCGAGGTAACCGTCGAAATCGTTGCCGACGATACGGTCCATTAGCGCCAGCCCGTCGAACGCGTCGCGGGCATAGGCGACCCGGCCGGAATCGTAGGCCTTGACGCAATCGTCCTCGACATAGCGCCGGGTCAATGCCGCGCCGCCGAGCATTACCGGCACGTCGAGCCCCATCCGGCTCATCTCTTGGAGGTTCTCGCGCATCACCACCGTGGATTTGACCAGGAGGCCCGACATGCCGATCGCATGCGCCTGGTGCTCCTTGGCGGCTTCAAGGATCACGCCGATGGGCTGCTTGATGCCGAGGTTGACCACCCGGTAGCCGTTGTTGGTGAGGATGATGTCGACCAGGTTCTTGCCGATGTCGTGGACGTCGCCCCGCACCGTGGCCAGCACCACGGTGCCCTTTTCTTGGCCCTCGACCCGCTCCATGTGCGGTTCGAGGTACTTGACCGCCGCCTTCATCGTCTCGGCCGATTGCAGCACGAACGGCAGCTGCATCTTGCCGGCGCCGAACAGCTCGCCCACCGTCTTCATCCCGCCGAGCAGGTGCTCGTTGATGATGTCAAGCGGCTTGTAGGTCTGCATCGCCAGGTCGAGATCGGCGTCGAGGTCGAGTCGGTCCCCCTCAACGATGCGATAGGCGAGCCGCTCCTCGATGATCTCCGGGCGACCCTTCTTCTCGGCCTTCTCGATCGTGCGATCCTCGAACAGCGCGAGGAACGCCTGCAGCGGGTCGTAGCCTTCCCGGCGGCGGTCGAAGATCAGATCCTCGGCGACCTGCCATTCCTCCTCGGGAATGCGGTGCTGCGGCAGGATGCGCGAAAAATGCACGATCGCCCCGGTCATGCCGCGCTTGAGCGCATGGTCGAGGAACACCGAGTTCAGCACCTGCCGCGCCGGCGGGTTGAGCCCGAACGAGATGTTCGAAAGGCCCAGCATGATCTGGCACTCGGGCAAGGTCTTGCGGATGCGCTCGATCGCGTCGAGGGTGTTGAGGCCGAGCTTGCGGTCGTCCTCGTTGCCGGTGCAGATCGTGAAGGTCAGCGGGTCGAACAGCAGGTCCGACGGCGGCAGCCCGTGCTTGACGCAGGCGAAATCGTAGAGCCGCTGCGCCACCGCGATCTTGTCGTCGACCTCCTTGGCCATGCCGCGCTCGTCGATGGTCAGCGCGATCACCGCGGCGCCGAACCGGCGCGCCAGCTTCACCCGCTTTTCGGCGGCGTCCTCACCGTCCTCGAAATTGATCGAGTTGATGATCGGCTTGCCGCCATAGAGCTTCATGGCAGCTTCGAGCACTGGGTACTCGGTCGAGTCGACGACCAGCGGGGCGTTCACCGACCCACGCATGCGGGTGACCATCTCGGTCATGTCGGAGACCTCGTCGCGCCCGACAAAGGCGGTGCAGAGGTCGAGCGTGTGCGAGCCTTCCTTGACCTGCTCGCGCCCCATCTCGACGCAGCCGTCCCAATCGAGCTGCTCCTGCAGCCGGCGGAAGGCGCGCGAGCCGTTGGCGTTGCAGCGCTCGCCGATCGACAGATAGGCGTTCTCCTGGCGTAAGGACACCTGGCCATAGAGCGAGGCGACCGACGGGACCCAGGCCGGCTTGCGGCTCTTGGGCACCGGCCGCGGGCGGTCGCGGCCGATCCGACGCAGCATCTGGTCGATGGCGGCGATGTGGCGGGGTTCGGTGCCGCAGCAGCCGCCGATGATGTTGGCGCCGTCCTCCAGCACGAAGCGCTCCAACCACTGGCTCAGTTCTTCGGGCGACAGCGGATAGCGGGTCTCGCCGGCAACCAGCTCGGGCAGACCGGCATTGGGCTGCACCGAGATCAGCCCCGGCCAGTTTTCGCCGAGCCATTTGACGTGCTCGGCCATCTCGCGCGGGCCGGTGGCGCAGTTGAGCCCGATAAGCGGCACGTCGAGCGCGTTGATGATCGTCGCGGCGGCGGCGATGTCGGCGCCGACCAGCAGGGTGCCGGTGGTCTCGACCGTCACCTGGACGAAGATCGGGATGTCCTTCTTCGCCGCCTCGCGCGCCCGCTTGGCGCCGTTGACCGCGGCCTTGATCTGCAGCGGGTCCTGGCAGGTCTCGATCAGGATGGCGTCGACCCCGCCGGCGATGAGGCCGTCGCATTGCACGGTCAACGCGTCTTCGAGGGGCTGATAGGCGATGTGACCGAGCGTCGGCAGCCGCGTCCCCGGCCCCAGCGAGCCGAGGACAAAGCGGCTGCGGCCGTCGGCGGCGAATTCAGCCACCGTCTCGCGCGCCAGCTCGGCCGACAGCTTGTTGAGCGCGAACGCCTTGTCGGCGATGCCGAACTCGTTGAGCGTGATCGGCGAGCCGCCAAAGCTGTTGCTTTGGATAGCGTCGCAACCGGCGGCGAGGTAGCTGCGATGGATCTCGCGCACCAGATCGGGCCGGCTCTCGGTCAGGATCTCGGTGCAGTTCTCGTGATTGTGGAAATCGTGGACGATGTCGAGGTTGAGCGCCTGCGTCGCGGTGCCCATCGCGCCGTCGCACAGCAGCACCCGGTCGGTGAGATAGTCGAGGATATGAGCCATCGAATTACGCCTTAGCCGGCTGTTGCCCGCGGAGTGAATACTCGTCGAGTACCTGGCCGCATTGGCGCAGAAAGGCAGGTAGGTAACTCTGGTCGATTTCGAACTCGAACGAATGTTGCTGGGTTCTGTGTTCCGGCGTGATGTGCACGGTCATAGTAATTTGACCCAGATCTTGCATCTTCAATTCCACGCGCAGATTGGGCTCCATGCAGTCGAGACAGGCCGTTCCGGCAAGGGTCTGGTGCATCTGCACCGCCTGGTCACGCCACCTAAGAAGCTCCGACAAGTGCACGCACGGGCTGGTTAGCCAGACATCAGCGCCGTTCGAACTACAATGAGCCGCAATGTCGACCCAGTTCCCGTCCAGGTGATCCTGTAGATCGGGGAACTGCCGCCCACGCACCCAGAGCCGGAAACCGGCCAATTCGATTCCTGGCGGCCCCAGATCGTCGGGCTGACCTTGCCATCTACCGGTCATGCCGCGACCGTTTTCGGGACGCGGACGCCCAGCATGTGACAGATCGCGACGATCAGGTCGGCGCGGTTGAGCGTGTAGAAATGGAACTCGTTGACCCCGTTCGCCTGCAGCCGGCGGCATTGCTCGGCGGCGAGCGAGGTGGCGACGAGCCGTCTCGTATCGGGGTCGTCGTCGAGCCCGTCGAAATGCGCCGCCATCCAGGCCGGGATCGAGGCGCCGCAGGTCGCGCTCATGCGCTTGAGCTGGGCGAAATTGGTCACCGGCAGGATGCCCGGCACGATCGGCACCGCGATCCCCGCCGCCGCCGCGCGGTCGCGAAAGCGCAGGAACACATCGACGTCGAAGAAGAACTGGGTGATCGCCCGACTCGCCCCCGCATCTAGCTTTTGCTTGAGGTTGTCGAGGTCCTGGTTGTCGCTGACCGCCTCGGGATGGGTCTCGGGGTAGGCCGCGACGCTGATCTCGAAATCGGCGACCCGCTTGAGGCCGGCCACCAGATCGGCGGCAAAGGCATAGCCGCCGGGATGCGGCTGATATGTCTCGCCGCTGGTCATGCCGGCCGGGGGATCGCCGCGCAGCGCGACGATATGGCGGACCCCCGCCTCCCAATAGGCGTGGGCCACCGCGTCGATCTCGTCGCGAGTGGCGGCGACGCAGGTCAGGTGCGCCGCCGGCTCCAGACCCGTCTGCTGGCGGATGCGGCGGACGGTGGCGTGGGTGCGCTCGCGGGTCGAGCCGCCGGCGCCGTAGGTGACCGAGACGAAGCGCGGCGCGAGCGGCTCCAGCCGCTTGACCACCTCCCACAGCCGCTCTTCCATCTCCGGGGTCTTCGGGGGGAAGAACTCGAACGAGATGCGCGGCGGCGCGGCATCGAAATCATGCGCCGGATCGGCCGCGAGAAGGCCGCGCCCACGGGCTTGGCCCGGGAATGAAGTATCGCTCATGGCTGCAAAACCTGTTCGGGGGATGCGGGGGCGACCGCCTCGGCGGCGCTTTGGCTGTCGAGAAGCGGCGCAGCGTCGCGATAGGCGGTCCAGATCGCCACGGTCAGCGGGTCGCCGCTCAGATGCCGCGGCGCCGCCGCTTCGAGGCCGGCGGCGCGGCACCAATCGGCCACCTCGTCGTCGCTGAAGCCAAGCCGGTGGTGAGCGTGCTCGACGCGCAAATATTCGAGCAGATGCGGGGCGAAATCGACCACCACCAGCACGCCTTTCGGGCGCAGCACCCGCGCCGCCTCGGCGATCGCGGCGCCGGGCCGATCGGCGTAATGCAGCACCTGATGGATCACCACCGCGTCGAACGAAGCGTCGGGCAGCGGCAGCTGGTACATGTCGCCCAGCCGCACCATGCCGTTGGCCGAGCCGGCGCGCTCGAGATTGACCCGGGCCACCGCCAGCATCTCACGCGACTGGTCGATGCCGAGCGCCTGTCCGACCCGGGGCGCGAGGATTTCGAGGATGCGGCCGGTGCCGGTGCCGACATCTAGGAGGTCGCGCGGCGCGGCGGCGGCGACGATCTCGATCAGCGCCGCCTCGACCTCGCGCTCGTCGACATAAAGCGACCGGATGCTGTCCCAATTGGGCGCATTCTCGCTGAAATAGGTGGCGGCCCGCTCGGCGCGCTGGCGCTTGATCGCCGCCAGGCGCTGCAGGTCGAGCGCGATTGCCGGATCGCGGTCGCCGCAGGCGGCGACGAGGTGGCGGGCAAGCGGGCTCGCCGTGCTGGCGCTGCTGATCCGATAGAACACCCAGCTGCCTTCTCTGAACCGGTCGAGGAGCCCGGCCTCGCACATCAGCTTCAGATGGCGCGACACGCGGGGCTGGCTTTGCCCCAGTATTTGCGCCAACTCGCTAACGGTCAGTTCACCGCGCGAGCAGAGAATCAGCAGCCGCAGCCGCGTCGGCTCGGCGACCGCGCGCAAGGCGGCGAGCAGGTCGTCGATCGAGGCGTCGATATCGGGACTATCGGACATCGCTCAAACATATAAAGATATCTTTATATCGTCAAGAGCTAGACGAACCGGCCAAATTCGGATCGCCCCCGCGCAGAGTGGGGCTGATATGCATCGAGAACAATTCGACATGGTTAGGGGTTTTTGCGCATTATTCCCATACAGCGCGACGGATCGCTTGCCGCGCATACGCATTGGCGGTCATTATCCGCGCCGCCGTTAGCCATCAGACGCGAGGGCTCTATGTTCCGCCGCCACGCACCATTTTTCCTGCCGGCGCTTGCTGCTGCCGCGGGATTAGCCGCCGTCGGCCTGGGCGCCGCGCGGCCGGCTGCCGCGCAGACACCCGCTCAGGCTGAGGATGCGGGCGACCCGTACGAAAACACCAACCGGGCGATCTTCAACTTCAACCAGGGGGTCGACCGGACGGTCCTGGTGCCGGTGGCGAACACCTATCGCGCCGTGTTGCCCGGTCCGGTACGCGACTCGGTGCATGACTTCCTGCAGAACCTGAACTCGCCGAACATCTTCGCCAACGACATCTTGCAAGGGCGGATCGATCTGGCCGGCGATACACTCGGGCGGTTCCTCGTCAATTCGACGGTCGGGTTCGGCGGGCTGGTCG
Organism: Alphaproteobacteria bacterium; assembly: GCA_038228485.1. Taxonomy (GTDB): domain Bacteria; phylum Pseudomonadota; class Alphaproteobacteria; order ATCC43930; family CGMCC-115725; genus DATARH01. The sequence continues at coordinate 753 of JBBRPG010000042.1, read as the reverse complement.
ATGTCGGCACCAAGGTCGGCATCCCCTACCATACCAACGATCTCGGCATCACGTTCGCGACCTGGGGCGTTCCCGACGGCCCGTACCTGATGCTGCCGGTGCTCGGCCCCTCGAACCCGCGCGATCTGGCCGGCGATGTCGGCGACAGCTTTGGCGACCCCGGCAACATCGTCGCCAGCCAGCACAACAAGGTCTATGCCAGCCTTGCCCGCGGCGTGACCTCGGGCGTCGACGAGCGCTCGCGCAATATCGAGAGCCTGGCCGAGATCGAGCGCACCTCTCTCGATTATTACGCGACGATCCGCTCGCTTGCGCGGCAGCGCCGCGCGGCCCAAATCCGGCATCAGAAGGAAGACTTGCCGAACGCCTCGCCCCTGCAGGGTGCGGGCGCCATCCCCGGCCCGACCGCCGCGGTGGCAGCGGCGCCGCCGCGGCCGGCGACCCCGCCGATCACCTATCGGATGGCCCCGGCCCAGCCGAGTTCGGTCTCCGATATGCAGAATTCGCCGATCGCCCCCGCTGGGCGGTGAGGGCAGCGATGACGCGACGCTGGTTCGCGCTGCTCACGCTGGTTCTGACCTTCGCCGCCGCCGCGCCGGAGCGCGGCATGGCGCAAGGCGATCCGGTCGCCTTCATCAATCAACTCGGCACCCAGGCGATCCAGGTGCTGGGCAAGAACGTGGCGCCGGCCGAGCGGCTACAGCGCTTCCGCCAGCTGTTTGCCTCGGACTTCGACATTCCCGGCATCGGCCA
>JBBRPG010000041.1:0-24699 GCA_038228485.1 Alphaproteobacteria bacterium | reverse complement strand
TCGCCGGAGGCCGGCTTCCCCGACGAGATCGCGCCGGGCCCCGCGGATTACGTCTTCCTCAAGCGCCGGCCCAGCGCCTTCTATGGGACGGGGGTCGCCGAGCTGCTGCACATGCTGCGGCGCGACACGGTCGTCATCGGCGGCGGCGCCACCAATCGCGGGGTGGAGACCAGCGTGCGCGAGGCCTTCAACCTCGACCTCGCCGCCATCGTGGTGCGCGAATGCTGCTGGGGCGGCGACGCTGCGGCCCACGCCTACAGCCTCGACAAGGCGATGAAGATGTATGCCCGCATCCGCACCCTCGACCAGGTCGTGGCGATGCTGCAGGAATAGGCCTGAACAGGCTGGGCGGCCATCCTGTTATCCCTGTTAAAATGCCGCCCAAAACAGGCATAACAGGCCCGTGACAGGCTAATGAGGCCGCGATGAAGATCGTCATCCCCGACGACTACCAGGACATGATCCACCGGCTCGACGCGTTCAGGCTGCTCGACGGGCACGAGGTCACCCGCTACCGCACCCCGGCGCGCGGCCTCGACGAGCTGGTCGAGCGGCTGAGGCCGGCCGAGTGCGTCGTCGAAATCCGCGAGCGCATCGACTTTTCGCGCGCGCTGATCGAGCGCCTGCCGAACCTCAAGCTGATCGCGCTGGTCGGCAGCCGCAGCCAGGCGATCGATTATGCCGCCGCCAAGGAACATCAGGTGCTGGTGTCGACCGGGGCCAGCGGCTCGCCCGAGGCGCCGGCCGAATTGGCGGTGGCGCTGATGCTGGCCTCGCGCCGCAATGTTACTGTCGAGGCGCCGCGCATGCGCGCCGGCGAGTGGCCCTCGACCCTCTCCTACCGGCTGCGCGGCAGCACGCTCGGCATCTTCGGGCTCGGCAAGATCGGCAGCCTGGTGGCCGAGGCCGGGCGCGGGCTCGGCATGCAGGTGCTGGTATGGGGCCGCGAGCAGTCGCTCAGCCAGGCCCGCGCCGCCGGCTACGCCACCGCCGCCAGCAAGGCGGAGCTGTTCGAGCGCGCCGATGTCTTGCAGCTGCTGGTGCGCCTCTCCGGCGACACGCGCGGCATCGTCACCGCCGCCGATTTCGCGCGCATGAAACCTTCCGCGCTCTTCGTCAACGTCGCCCGCGCCGAGCTGATCGAGCCGGGCGCGCTGGTCGCCGCGCTCGAACAGGGCCGGCCCGGCTTTGCCGCGGTCGATGTCTACGAGCAGGAGCCGGTCACCGGCGGCAACCATCCGCTCCTCAAGATGCCGAATGTGCTGTGCACCCCGCACCTCGGCTGGGCCGAATGGGACACGTTCGAGCTCTATTTCCGCGAATGCTTCGAGCAGATCGTCAACTACGCGACGGGCAAGGCGCTGCGGTTGGCGAGCTGAGGCCGGAACGCCGCCCGCTCCACGGCGTTGGAAAAGCATGCAACGTCAGGAGTCAGACGATGAAAACCTTTGGGAAAACCTTTGGGAAAACCTTTGGGAAAACCTTTGGGAAAACCTTTGGGAAAACCTTTGGGAAAACTTTCGCAAAATCCTGCATTTCCGCTGCCGCGATCGCTGCGGTCATCGGGTTCGCCGGCGCGGCGTCGGCGCAATCGTCGCCCGTGTTCGCGCAGGGCAACCAGCTGCAGAGCTCGGCGATGCCGCCATGGATGCAGGATGACGGGTCGTCCTCCGACCACCCGATCCACATGCCGGGCGACGTCAGCGGCGACGCGCTCAACAGCCAATACCGCGACGGCATTCCAACGGCGCCGCCGAACGGGTTTCCGGCGCCGTACCGCATCCGGTAGCGTCTAGCGCAGCGGTGCGGCCGCGGTCTGGCCGATGCCGCCCCGCAGCGCGCCGGCCTCGATCGAGCGCCACAGCACCTCGTGCCCCGGCGGCAAAGCACGGCTGTTCGGCATCGCCATCCACAGCCGGAGCAGCAGCCGGTCGTGACCCGAACCCGCATTGTCCTCGAATGCGGTGCGGGCGTGATAGATGACATGGTTGTTGACGAACTGAATATCGCCGGGAGCAAAGCTCATCTCAAACGACGGCTCGTCGGCGAGATCGCTCAGCATGTCGAGCGCCGCCCATTGCGCGGCGGTGACCCGCGGGATGTCGGGCCGGCGCTGCGCCGCCTCGACAAAGGTGCGCGAATAGTGGCTGGTGAACTTGCCGTCGCGCACGCCCCAGACCGGCAGCGGATAGGCGAGCGTATCGCCCTCATCTTCCTCGCCGAAGCGGCTGCGCCAGACCTCCTCATACAGGGAGGCGGCGAGGTCGGGCCGGCGCTCCAGCATCGCGTTGTGCACCGCAGGCGAGCTGCACAGCTTCGACAACCCGCCCTGCATTGCCTGCCGGATACAGAACAGCGCGACCACGTCGCAACGGTCGGTGTGATGGCGCAGCGCCTGGTTTGACAGGGTGCGCGAATAGGAAGACAGAAACGCCGGCGCGCTGCCGTCCCCCGGCAACTCGCCATACTTTTTGCCGACGTCGCGGCGACATCGCGGATCTCGCGCATGATCTCGCCGCCGCGGTTCGAATAGACCAGCGTGCCGAGCTGGCGGCACAGCCCGGCATAAAGCAGCCTCAGTTCATCCGGGCGGTAACGGCCGACCTCGATGCCGCGCAGCATCAACAATCCGCTGCCGTTTTCGAGCTCCTCGCGGATGTCGTCAAACAGCGGCGCGAGGCCAGGCAGCGGAAAATCCGCCGCGTTCATGGTTTCCCAATCGAGCCGGCGAGCCCTTGCGTCAGCGAGTGCGGTGTCGATCTCGGCCAGCTGCGTCAGCGTCAGCCGCCGCTGCCAGCGCTGCGAGGCCGTCATGTCCTCGCCGCGCCAGACATTGGCTCCGGTTATCGGGCGAATATCGGGCATTTGGTGAACCCCGTCTGCGGTGCGAGCGGCGTTCGAGCATAGCACGGGCGAGCCTAGCACGGGCTTGCGGCGGCCGCTTTGGCTTGCCGGGCCGGTGAATGCAGCCTACATGACCGGTACGGGGGCAAGGCAGACGCCCCGGCAGACGGCGGGCCGTCCAAGCTCTGCGCCACTCGCGATGCGCGGAGGGCGTCATGACCGCGGGACGCCGTTGCCATATCCTCCTCTTTCTGTGCGGCCTCGTTTCGCTGCCGGCTGCGGCGCAGCCCCTGATACCCGAGGGCGAGATTGCCCTCCCCGGTGTGCGCGGGCGGATCGACCATCTGGCGCTTGATCCGCAGCGCCGGCGTCTTCTTGTTGCCGAGCTCGGCAACAACACGGTCGATATCGTCGACCTCGCCGGGAAGCGGGCTGCGAGCCGGATTTCCGGGCTGGCCGAGCCGCAGGGGGTCGGAGTCGCGGCGAAGGCCGACCGCTACGCCGTCGCCAACGCCAACGACGGGACGGTGCATTTCTACCGGGCAGAGGATTTGGCCCCGGCCGGAACCGTCGAGCTGGGCAGCGACGCCGATAATATCCGGATCGATCCCGCCAGCGGCGACGTGCTGGTGGGCTACGGCAGCGGCGGCATCGCCACGATAGACCCAATGACCCTCGCCCAGACCGGCGCGGTCGCGCTGCCGGCGCATCCCGAGGGGTTTCAGCTCGACCCGGCCGGGGCGCGGCTCTACGTCAACCTGCCCGAGGCGCACCGGATCGCCGTCATCGACCGCGCCGCCGGCAAAATTGTCGCCAACTGGAACACCGGGGCGCTCGGCGGCAATTTCCCGATGGCGATAGGCGAGACGGGCGGGCTGGTTGCGGCGGTCTTCCGCAACCCCTCCACCCTCGTCGTCTATGACAGCAAGAGCGGCGAGGTGCGCACGCAGCTCCCCGCCTGCGGCGATGCCGACGATGTGTTCTTCGACGACAAGCGTCGGCGGATTTACGTCAGTTGCGGCGCCGGCATGGTCGATGTGTTCGAGGCGGAGGCGAACGGCTACCGGCCGCTCGGGAAGGTCGCCACCGCCGGCGGCGCGCGCACCTCGCTGTTCGTGCCGGCGCTCGACCGGCTGTTCGTCGCCGTGCGGGCTGGCGCCTTTGGCGGCAGCGCATCGATCCGGACATTCCGCCCGGCGCCCTAGGCGGCGTCGTTGCCGCGCCGGTTCAGATGAATTATGGGGAAGAGATCGGGAGCCGTGCATATAGTCGCCGGCGACACCCACGGGAGCAGAGCCAATGAGCGACCCCAAAAACCTTTCCGTGCTCGCCATCTGCGGCAGCCTGCGCAAAGGCTCGTTCAACCGCGCGGCGCTCAACACCGCGATCGAGCTCAAACCGGCGGAGATGAACGTCACCGTCGCCGACATTTCACAGATCCCGCTCTACAACGAAGACGTGCGCGCCCAGGGTTTCCCGCCGCCCGTCGAGACCCTGCGACAGCAGATCAAGGCGGCGGATGCGCTGCTGTTCGCCTGCCCGGAATACAACTACTCGATGAGCGGCGTCTTGAAGAACGCGATCGACTGGGCCTCGCGCCCGCCCGACCAGCCCTTTGCCGGCAAGCCGATGGCGATGATCAGCGCCGCCGCAGGGATGGCGGGCGGCGCCCGGTCGCAGCTGCATCTGCGGCACAGCTGCGTCTTTCTCGACATGCACCCGCTCAACAAGCCCGAGGTCCTGATCTTCCAGGCTCAGAACAAATTCGACGCGGAGGGCAAGCTCACCGACGACGTGGCGCGCGGGTTGATCCGCGACCTGATGGCGGCGCTGGTGAAATGGACCCGCCAGGTGCAATCAACCGGCAATTGACACCGGCAAGGAGCAGCTTCTACGATCGGACGCGTCGATGCGAGGTGCGGAAGCCGGTGCAAACCCGGCACGGTCGCGCCACTGTGATCGGTTCGTGCTGAAAGGCCGGGCGGAGAGTCAGACCCCACTCGTGACAGCGACAGGCCTCGAACGGGACGCGTAATCCCAGGAGATACCAGGATGACCATAGCCGCCTTCGCCCCGACCCTCCGACCGGTCACGGTACCGGTCGGCGAGATATTGCCGTGGGCGGTTTTCGGCGGCCTCCTGCTGCTGCTCGCGCTCTACTTTGTTGGGGTCGAAGAGGGTGCGACCTCGTTGATTTCCGGAATGTATGTGCACGAATTCGTGCACGACGGACGGCACTTGCTCGGCTTCCCCTGCCACTAGGCGGGAGCGCAGACATGGTCGGCGCGCTGTTGCTGCGCGGCATGCTAGTCGGCGTCCTCGCCGGCCTCCTCTGCTTCGGTTTCCTGAAGATTGCCGGAGAACCATCGGTCGACCGGGCCATTGCCTTTGAATCCCAACTCGAAGAAGCCCAGGCGCATGCCAAGGCACATTCGCACGGGACCGAGGCTCCCAAGGAAGAACCCTACCCCGAGCTGGTGAGCCGGGGGGTGCAGGCCGGGCTCGGCCTCTTCACCGGCGTTGTCGTCTACAGCGCCGCGTTTGGCGGCCTATTCGCGCTGGCCTTTGCCTTTTTCTACGGCCGCATCGGCGATTTCGGCCCGCGCGCCACCGCGGCCCTGCTGGCGGCGATGGGGATTGTCGCGGTCTACATCGTGCCGACCCTCAAATATCCGGCGAGCCCGCCCTCGGTCGGCGACGGCGAAACGATCGGCATGCGAACGGCGCTGTATTTCGGCATCGTCGCGATCTCGCTCGCGGCGATGATCGTGGCGGGGCTATTGAGGTCCCGGCTTTTTTCCCGCTACGGCGCGTGGAACGCCTTCCTGATCGCCGCCGCCGCCTATCTGATCGCGATGACCGCCGTGGGCCTCGCCTTGCCGGCGGTGGACGAGGTGCCGGCGCAATTCCCCGCGGTGGTCTTGTGGCAGTTCCGCATCGCGTCGCTGGGCGCGCAGGCGATCATGTGGGCGACGCTGGGCCTCGTCTTCGGCGCGCTGACCGAGCGCTCGGTGGTCTGCCGGGCTAGGCCACAGGTCAAAGCGGCGGCGGTCTGACATGCGGGGCCGCACGACCCGAGGGGCGGCCGTCGCGATAGCGGCAGCGGCCGTTCTGGCCCTCTCGCCGGCCTGGGCGGACCCACCAAACCCGGCGCCCGATGCTCCCCAAGCGGGCCCTGAAGACAAACCCCAGGCGAACCCCGACGACAAAGCGAAAGAGACGCTGCTCGGCGATATGGGCGGGCTGCGCTCGGCCATCGCGCCCTACGGGCTGACCTTGGGCCTCAGCGAGACCAGCGAAGTGCTGGGCAATGTCAGCGGCGGGGTGCGGCGCGGCGCGATCTATGAAGGGCTGACCGACGCCAACCTGCAATGGGATTTGCGAACCGCCTATCAATGGCCCGGGGTCATCTATGCCCGCGCCTTTCAAATCCATGGCCGCGGCCTCAGCACCAACAACCTCGGCAACTTGATCACCGCAAGCTCGATCGAGGGGGTGCCGTCCACCCGCCTGTTCGAGTTGTGGTACGAGCATTACGCGACCGACTGGCTGCGCCTCAAAATCGGACAACAGGCCGCCGACCAGGAATTTATCGTCTCGACGACCTCCAAGCTGTTCGTCAACTCCACCTTCGGCTTTCCGGCCCTGGCGTCGACCGACCTGCCCTCGGGCGGGCCGGCCTATCCGCTCGGCACGCCGGCGGTGCGGCTGCGCCTCGAACCCAGCGACGAGATCGTCTTGCTGGCCGGCGTGTTCAACGGCGATCCCGCCGGCCCCGGCGCCGGCCTGGCGCAGGTGCGCGACCCCTCCGGCACATCGTTCCGCATCGGCGACGGCGTGCTGGCGTTGTTCGAAGCGCAGTACAACCCCGGCCACTCACCGCAAAACGGCACCTACAAGCTCGGCGCCTGGTTCAATTCCGAGCGGTTCGCCGACCAGCATTTCGATACCGCCGGACGCTCGCTGGCAAGTCCGCTATCGACCGGAACCCCGCGGCTGCTCGGCAGCGACTACAGCATCTACGGCGTCGTCGATCAGCCGCTGTTCCAGGAAAAGGACGGGCCCGGCCTTTCGGCTTTCGTGCGAGCGATGGGAGCGCCCAGCGACCGCAACCTCGTCGATTTCTATGCCGATGCCGGGCTCGCCTATAAGGGCCCGTTTGGGCGCAGCGACGACATCGTCGGGATCGGCTATGCCTATGCCCGGATCGGCAATGCCGCGCGGCTACGCGACATCGACACCGCCGCCGTCACGCCGGGCTTCCCGACGCGCTCGCGCGAGACGGTGCTGGAGGTTACCTACCAGTACCAGGTGACGCCGTGGTGGCAGCTGCAGCCGGATTTCCAATACATCGTCGCGCCGGGCGGCGGCATCCCCAACCCCAACGCGCCCGGCCGGAAGATCGGCGATGCCGCGGTCTTCGGCCTCCGGACGACGATCACGTTCTGACCGAGATTGTGCGTCAGACTTCGTGCATGTAGCCGGGGCCGTTGGGCGAGATCAAGGTCAACGGACGGCGACGCTGCGCGCGATAGATCGCGAAATCGGAATCCAGCGTGCAAATCGGCAATCCCGTCATCTCCGCCAGGCGCACCAAGCAAGCATCGGCGAGCGACATCGGCACGCTGGCATAGCGCGCCATCAAGCCGCGAACGGCCTCTATTTCCTCAGACAGCTGGAAATCCAGCCGTATGACCCCGCGCTCGACCGTTTCAAGCACATGCGCCGGCGAAACACGATCTCGCGCGGTGAGGAAGCAGGCTTCGGTGATCACCGGCTCGCAGGTAATGAGGGGTAATCGAGCGCGGCGAATTGCTCGGCGGCCCATTTGTGATGGCGATCGTGCTGCCATAGATACGCAACCAAAGGACCCGTATCCAGCAGGACACCGGACGCCATCGGCAGAACTTAGCGGCCGAAATCGTCGAAATATTTCTTGTTGGTAGAAAGATCGGAAGGGCCGTCTTTATAAATGCCGCACAAATCCTTCAGCAGGTCGTGCGCGGTGACCTTCTTGGGCTCAGTCTTGGCAGCCGCCTCGGGTTCGTTCCCAGAAGGTGTCTTGTCGACCACGGCGCGCAGTCCTTCTTCCACAAGGTCTTTAAGCTTACTGCCACGCAACGCGGCCTCGGATTTGACGCGGCGGAACAGTTCGTCGGGGATGTCGATCGTGGTTCTCATATCAGCATATAATCATAAAATACGTCTTTATGCAAGCGTCCGTCACCACGCCGCGTCGAGGATTTCACGCACCACCGGCGGCCCGTCGATCTTGCGCGGGTTGGTGTGAATCCAGCGGTCGTGCATCGACAATTCGGCGATGCGGTCGAGCTGTTCCTCCTTGACCCCGACATCGCGCCGCCGCCAGGGCAGGCCGTGGTCGGCTATCAGCCCGGCGACCAGATCGGCCGCCGCCGCGCCGCGGTCGCCGAGCGCGTCGCTGACCCGCTCCTGGCGGTCGGCGTTGACCGGAAGGTTGAAGCGCAGCACATGCGGCAGCATCACGCACGAGGTATAGCCGTGCGGGACATGCGCGGTGCCACCGAGGACGTGGCCGATACCGTGGCTGGCGCCCTTGGGCACGCCAGTTTGCGAGCCGATCATCGACATCCAGGCGCCGAGCTGGCATTCGAGCCGCGCGTCGAGGTCGAGCGGGTCGGCCTTCACCCCGCGCAACCCGTGGCCCAATAGTTTTAGCGAATGGTATGACGCGCCCTCCGACAGCGGCTGGCATTGCGGCGAGCATATATCCTCGACCGCGTGGTCGACGGCGCGGATGCCGGTCGACAAGAACAGCCATTCCGGCGTGTGCACCGTGGCGCGCGGGTCGAGCACCACCGCCTTCGCCATCATCATCGGATGGCCATAGCTTTCCTTGACGTTGCGCAGCGTGTCGGTGCAGCCGGCCGAGGCGGTGTATTCGCCCGCCGAGAGGGTCGTCGGGATGGTGATGGTGCGCACCTGCGGCGCTTTGATCGGCGGCCGCGTGGCCTTGCCGTCCGCGTCGATGCGGGCGCGGTAACCGTCGAGCTGCTGCGCGTCGCGGATGTCATTCGCAAGGCACATCGCCACCATCTTCGCGGCATCGGTGACCGAGCCGCCGCCCAAGGTGACGATCATGTCGGCGCCGGCGGCGCGCGCGGCGTTGGCCGCCTCGACGCAGTCGATGCGCGGCGTGTGCGAGCCGATCTTCGCATGCAACCCGGCAAAGCGGTTGCCGAGCGCGGCGCGCAGCTGGTTCACCAGATCGGTCTCGCGCGCCAGGGTGCCGCTCGCCAGCACGAACACGGCGTGCGCGTCGGCGCGCTCGACCTCCTCCTTCAGCGCCTCGGTAAAGGGCCGTCCGTAGATCACGCCTTCCATCGCCGGAAAGCGGTAGGCGCCGGTCATCATGGCGAGGCCCTCCCTAGGCGCGGTCGTATCCGGTGCTGTGCTGGAAGACGTTGGGCTTGCGGTAGACCGCGAGGATCACCGCGCCCTCGTCGGAATGGGTCTCGTGAAACGACCCCACCCGCCGCCAGACGAATTCGCCGGCGCGGCAGATGCCGTCATGGTCGTAGAACGAGCCCTCGACGACATAGGTCTGCTCGATCTCGGGGTGCTTGTGCATCGGCAGGGTCGCGCCCGGCTCCCATTTGAGCAGACAGGTCATCTCGCCCTTCGCCTTGTCCTCGTAGAGCACCTTGACCGCGACGCCCGGGAACTGCGTCGCCTCCCAGGCGATGTATGTCCTGCGGCTTGACGTAGACCGAGCCGCCGATCGTCGGCTGCGCGGCGCGCTTGCGGGTGGCCGGCGGCGCTTCCTTCACCAGATGGTCCATCGGGCATCCTTTCGATCACGGCCACGGGCGCTACCAGTGTTCCCCGTAACGCGCATCGTTTCAAGCCGAGGTCCGCCCGGCTCGCCGCCAAAAAGCATCGCCCCCGCTCCGCGACCGGAACGGGGGCGATTCTCAATCACCGATAAGCGAGCTTTACGCGCCGACCTGGGCCCGCATCGCACGGCGCTTGGCGATCGTCGGCGCCTTCGTCGCCTTCAGCGGGTCCTCGGCGCGGCCGCTCGGGCCGACCGTGACGGACAGGTTATAGACCCACTCGTCGCCGCCCATAATGTAGTTGCGGTTGGTTTGCGCCGGGTTACGGTTGACCAGCCGGCGCGCATAGAGCGGGTGCGTCATGCTGCGGATCTCGTGCTCGATCGTGAACAGCACCTTGCCGGAATCGACATCGACGATGTCCTCGAAGCGGTATTGGCAGCGGTCGCTCTCCTCGGTGATCAGGTCGAGTTTCTTGAGCTTGTCGTGAGGCGTGCCGAAATCCTCGACATAGACCTGCAGGTGGTGACCATCGAACTCGGGCAGGGCCTTGTCCGTCTCGCGGAAGACCAGCTCCTGCGAGGGGCCGACCTTGATGTGGGCCGCCTTGCCGTGGCCGTTCTTTTCCATGCAGGTGAGCGCGCCGAGCACCTTGCGGTAGAACTTGGCGATGCCCTTCGCGGTGCCTTCCGGGACGGTGAACTCGACATAGGGAATGCCGAGGTTGACCTTGCCAAAGCGCTTCTCGTCCGGCTCGTAGACCCGGAACTTGTTGCCCCACGGGCAGGTCGCGGCGACGTGGTCGTTGTGCTCCTTGAACTTGAACTTGGTGTCGGCGAGCTGCTTCTTGACCCCTTGCAGGCGGTCGAGCAGCGACTGGCGGTCGGGCGAGACGATGCCGACATGGCCGCGCAGCACCAGCGGCTCGCCGGACGGCAGGTGGAACTGGCTCTTGCCGACATTGACCCACATGTTGTTGGTGCCGGGGAACAGATACGGGTCGCGGGTGAACCCCATGCCCTGCAGGTAGAAATCGCTCGCCAGCCCCTGGTTGGGGATCTCGAAATTGACGTGCTCGAGCATCGTGACGTTGCCGAGGTTCTCGGCTTCGCGGTCGAATTGTACAGCCATGCTTTCCTCCAAGAGAATTGGGGGCCCTCGGTTACGTCATCTTGGCGCCGGTGAACTCCAAGTGCGCGCCAGCTGGGTCGGGGCCTATCAGAACAAATTTTGGAACCTCTCGTCTACTGGCACGCGGTAGCCGTCCGCCAGCTTGTTGGTTTGGTTCGCCATGCCGACGATGGCCAGCAGCTCGGCGAACATCTCCTTGGTCATCCCCCTGCCCTTCGCCGCCGCCCCGTGCGAGGCGCTGCAATAGGCGCAGCCATTAGATATACTGATCGCTAAATAAATCATTTCTTTGGCTAACGGATCGAGCGCGCCCGGCGCCATCACCTGCTTCAGACCCTCCCAGATGCGCTTCAACGTCGCCGGGTCGCTGGCCAGCGCCTGCCAGAAATTGTTGATGTAGTCGGTGTCGCGCGTCTTGCGGATATCGGCATAGACGGCGCGCACCTCGGCGCCGGCGGCGGCATCGTCGATCGGGGGAACCGCGCTGGTCATCTTACCTCTCCGTCGTGTCCCTGGGCATGTCCCTGGGGCGCTGCAATTCGCCGGCAAGCCGGCCGGCGAGGAACAACCCCAGCATACGGAAGTCGCTGTAGAGCGACCAGAACGGATGCCCGAAGGTCTCCGGCCGGTTGCGCTCGAACACCGCGTGGCCGAACCAGGCGAGGACATAGCCAAATACCGGCGCCGCGATCAGCCAGCGCCACTCGCGGGTCAGCGCCGCCAGCGCCAGCATGAGCAGCGCCCCGCCGGTGCCGAGGAAATGCACCGCCCGGGTGCGCCGGTCGCCGTGCGCGGCAAGATAGCGCGGCCAGAATTCGGCGTAAGTCATGCCAGGGGTCATGCCGGCAATCTCCCCGCTCGGGCGACCGGGCGCTTGTAAACCGCCAGCCGGCAGCGTAAGTCACCGTGAAGTCTCATTTCCAGCCAGCTTTCGCGCGGCACTTCAGCTCCCGGAGGGAGTATCGTCATGGGTTTCAAGGTAGCGGTGGTCGGCGCGACCGGCAATGTCGGGCGCGAGATGTTGGCGACCCTGGCCGAGCGCGAGTTTCCTTGCGACGAAGTCGTCGCGCTCGCTTCGTCGCGCTCGATCGGACGGCAGGTGTCGTTTGGCGAGGACGACGTCCTCGACGTCCAGGTGCTCGACAATTTCGACTTCAAGGGAGTCGATATCGTGCTGTCGTCGCCCGGCGGCAAGGTGTCGGCCGCGTTTGCGCCGCGCGCCGCCAAGGCCGGGGCGATCGTCATCGACAACACCTCGGCCTTCCGCATGGAGGCGGACGTGCCGCTGGTCGTGCCCGAGGTCAACCCGCAGGCGATTGCCGGCTATGCCAAGCGTGGGATCATCGCCAACCCGAACTGCTCGACGATCCAGATGGTGATGGCGCTGAAGCCGCTGCACGACCTCGCCAAGATCAAGCGGGTGGTGGTCGCGACCTACCAGTCGGTGTCGGGCGCCGGGCGCTCGGCGATGGACGAGCTGTTCGCGCAGACCCGCGCCATCTACGTCAACGAAACGGTCAAGCCCGAACAGCTGACCAAGCAGATCGCCTTCAACGTCATCCCCCATATCGACGAGTTCATGCCGGACGGGGCGACCAAGGAGGAATGGAAGATGGCGGTCGAGACCCGCAAGATTCTCGATCCCGACATCGCCGTCACCGCGACCTGCGTGCGCGTCCCGGTGTTCATCGGCCACGCCGAGGCGGTCACGGTCGAGTTCCACAAGCCGATCACCGTGGAAGACGCGCGCAGGGCCTTGCGGGCCTTCCCCGGCATCGCGGTCGTCGATCACCGCGCCGACGAAGGCTATGCCACCCCGGCCGAGATCGCCGGCGAGGACAGCGTCTATGTCAGCCGCATCCGCAAGGACCCGACCGTGGCGAACGGCCTCAGCCTATGGGTGGTCGCCGACAATCTGCGCAAGGGCGCCGCGGTCAACGCGGTGCAGATCGCCGAACTCCTCTGCGAGCGCTACCTCGACCGCAAGGGCCGCGCCGCGCCGCAACGACGGATTGTTTCGGCCCTGTCGTAAGCGCCCGCCTCGTTGGCTACCACAAACCGCGTTGCCCCTCACCCCACCCCTCTCCCCGCAAGCGGGGAAAGGGAGCGCGCCGACGCCTCTTCCCCTCTCCCCGCCTGCGGGGAGAGGGAGGGACCCGCGGCGAAGCCGTGGGAGGGTGAGGGGCAGCAAGCGACCCGAACTGAGCCACTTCTCGTTGTGAGCGTTTAGGCCAAATGGCACCGCCCGACCTGCAGGCCCCCGGCCCCATCGCCGTTTCACCGAGCGGGGTGGCGGGCACGCTGACGCCGTTGCAGGGTACGCCGGCGGGTCTGACCTTTCTCGGCCGCCGCATCACCCCGCTGACCCGGCGGCGGCTCGACAATTTCCGCGCCAACAAGCGCGGTTTCTGGTCGCTGTGGATTTTCCTCGCCCTGTTCGGCATGACCCTCGCCGCCGATTTCGTCGCCAATGACCGGCCGCTCCTCGTCCGCTTCGACGGTGCCTATTACGTGCCGGTGCTGCACGCTTATCCGGAAACGACCTTCGGCGGGTTTTTCCCGACCGAGGCCAAATACACCGACCCTGCGGTGCGCCAGCTGATCGAGGAGAAGGGCTGGATCGTCTGGCCGCCGATCCCGTTCCGCTTTGACACCATCACCGCTGCGCCCGGCCCATTTCCGGCGCGGCCGTCGCGGGAGAATTGGCTCGGCACCGACGACCAGGGCCGCGACGTACTGGCGCGGCTGATCTACGGGTTCCGCATCTCGGTGTTGTTCGGGCTGGCGCTGACCCTGACCTCGTCGGTGATCGGGGTCGCCGCCGGCGCCGCGCAAGGCTATTTCGGCGGCCTCGTCGATCTCGGTTTTCAGCGCTTTATCGAGGTGTGGTCGGGCCTGCCGGTGCTGTACCTGCTGATCATCCTGGCGAGCGTGGTGCAGCCCAATTTCTGGTGGCTGCTCGGGTTGATGCTGCTGTTCTCATGGACCAGCCTCGTCGATGTCGTGCGCGCCGAGTTCCTGCGCGCGCGCAATTTCGACTATGTCCGCGCCGCCCGAGCGCTGGGCATGTCCGACCGGCTGATCATCCTGCGCCATGTGCTGCCCAACGCGACGGTGGCGACGATCACCTTTATGCCGTTCATCCTGAACGCCTCGATCACCACCCTGACCTCGCTCGACTTCCTCGGCTTCGGATTGCCGCCGGGCTCGGCCTCGCTGGGCGAGTTGCTGGCGCAGGGCAAGGCCAATTTGCAGGCGCCGTGGCTCGGCATCACCGCGTTTCTGGTGCTGGCGATCATGCTGAGCCTCCTCACCTTTATTGGCGAGGCGGTGCGCGACGCCTTCGACCCGCGCAAGGTGATGCGGTGAGCCTGCTCGAGGTCCGCGACCTCAGCGTCACCTTCAGTGGCTGGCGCGGCGCGCCGCCGGTGCAGGCGGTGAAGCGCGTATCGTTCGAGCTCGACAAGGGCGAGACCCTGGCGCTGGTCGGCGAGAGCGGCTCGGGCAAATCGGTGACGGCGTTGTCGATCCTGCAGCTGCTGCCCTACCCCGCCGCGACACATACACCGGAAAGCAGCATCAAATTTGCCGGCGAGGAGCTGGTCGGCGCCGCTCCGGCGCGGCTGCGCCAGGTGCGCGGCAACCGCATCGGCATCGTCTTCCAGGAGCCGATGACCTCGCTCAACCCGCTGCACACCCTGGAAAAGCAGATCGCCGAGACGCTGCAGATACATAACCACCTGTCCGCCGCAACGGTGCGGTCTCGTACCCTGGAGCTGCTCCACCTCGCCGGCCTGCGCGACGCCGAAAGCCGGCTGGGCGCCTATCCGCACCAGCTCTCGGGCGGGCAGCGCCAGCGGGTGATGATCGCGATGGCGATCGCCAACGAGCCCGACATCCTGATCGCCGACGAGCCGACCACCGCGCTCGACGTGACCATCCAGGCGCAGATCCTCGACCTGATGCACAGCCTGCGCGACCGGCTCGGCATGGCGCTGCTGCTGATCACCCATGACCTGACCATCGTCAGGAAAATGGCCGACCGGGTCTGTGTGATGTCGCATGGCGAGATCGTCGAGGCCGGCCCTTCCGAGCCGATCTTCACCGCGCCGCAGCACCCTTACACCCGCCATTTGCTCGCCTCCGAGCCGAAGGGGCGGCCACAGCCGCCACCCGCCGACGCGCCAGTGCTGGTCGAGGGCAGCGCGGTCAAGGTGTGGTTCCCGATCCGCAGCGGCCTGCTGCGCCGCGTCACCGGTCACATCAAGGCGGTCGACGGGGTGTCGCTCAGCGTCCGCGCCGGCACGACCTTGGGGGTGGTCGGCGAGAGCGGCTCGGGTAAGACCACGCTCGGCCTGGCGCTGTTGCGGCTGGTTGAGGCCGACGGCGACATCCGCTTTGCCGGACGGGAGATCGCGCACGAAACGCAGCGGCGGCTGCGCCCGCTGCGCCGCGAGATGCAAATCGTCTTCCAGGACCCGTTTTCGAGCCTGTCGCCGCGCCTGTCGATCGCCCAGATCGTCGGCGAGGGGTTGCAGGTCCATCGCCTGGCGAAAGACCCCGAGGACGCCCGCCGGCGCATCGACGAGGCGCTGGTCGAGGTCGGGCTCGAACCCGACGCCGCCGAGCGCTTCCCACACGAATTTTCCGGCGGCCAGCGCCAGCGTGTCGCCATCGCCCGTGCCCTGGTGCTGAAGCCGAGATTCGTCGTGCTCGACGAGCCGACCTCGGCGCTCGACATGTCGGTGCAGGCGCAGATCGTCGAGCTGTTACGAGAGTTGCAGCAGCGCCATTCGCTGACCTATCTGTTCATCAGCCACGACCTCAAGGTCGTGCGCGCGCTCGCCCACGAGATCCTGGTGATGAAGGATGGCGAGATCGTCGAGGCCGGCGCCGCCCAGACGGTGATGACCGCGCCGCAGCACCCCTACACCCGCTCGCTGATGGCCGCCGCGTTCGATCTCGCCGCCGTGCCGGCTTAGCCCTGACCGTAGGGTGGGTAGAGCGCAGCGAAACCCAACAATTTGCCGCCGCGGGCGATGGGTTTCGCGCTGCTCAACCCATCCTACCGGCCCATAGTCGCCGTCCGTCGCGTCACTTCAGCAGCACGATATCGACCCGGCGCTCGCTGATCCCGGGGTCGCCGGAGCCGGTCGGGCCGATCGGCACCTGCTGGATGATTGCCGGGTTGACCCCGTCCTTTTGCAGCTCGTCATAGGTCGCCTGGGTGCGCATTTCCGCCAGCCGCTGGTTCCCCGCGGGCGAGCCGGTGGCGCTGGCGCGCCCTTCGATCCGCACGGTCCTGGCGCCGATCTCGCGCGCTTGCTTGGCGGCATCGGCGACGACCTGCCTGGCCGCGGGGGTGAGGTCGGCGCTGACCTCGACGAAATAGACGAGAAAGCGGGCCGCCTCGGGTGCGCCGGCCGGCTGCGGCACGCAGCCGGCGAGGATAGCGATCAGGAGGGCGGCGGCGCCCCACCTTGGTTGAACCGGCATTGGTTGAATGGGCCTCAGTCGAACGGCAATCATCGGCCACCGCAAAGGTTGAACGGAAGGCCGCATCATACACCCTGAAACGCCGCGATCCACCGGAGATCGCGCGATCCACTTGCCCGCGCCCGCATTGGCGTGAAACTCTGTCGCCCAATCGGCAAACGCAGGCAAGGGGAACGCAAATGCGCATCGTCATCGTCGGCCAGCAGGCCTTCGGCAAATCGGTGATGGAGGCTTTCATCGCCCGCGGCGATACCATCGTCGGCGTCTTCGCCGCGCCGGAAAAGCCGGGCGCGCGACCGGACCCGCTGGTCCAGGCGGCCGAGGAAAAGAAGCTGCCGGTTTTCCGCTTCGCCAAATACTCCGACGCCGAGGCGCAGGCGACGCTGAAGGGGCTCAACGCCGATATCGGGGTAATGGCCTACGTGCTGCTGTTCGCGCCCCCCGAATTCTGCGCGATCCCCAAGCACGGGATGATCCAGTTCCACCCGTCGCTGCTCCCCTTGCACCGCGGGCCGGCGGCGATCCCGTGGGCGATCATTCGCGGCCGCAAGGAGACCGGGCTCACCATCTTCCGCCCGACCCCCGGCCTCGACGAAGGCCCGGTGATCCTGCAGAAGCGGGTGGCGATCGGCCCGGACGACACCGCCGCCTCGCTCTATTTCGACAAGATCTTTCCGCTCGGGGTCGAGGCGCTGGTGCAGGCCGCCGATCTGGTCAACGCCGGCCGCGTCATCGAGTCGACCCAGGACGAGGATGCCGCCACCTACGAAGGCTGGGTGCGCGAAGCCGAAAGCCGCATCAACTGGGCCAACCACGTCGATTTCGTCTACGATTTGATCCGCGGCTGCAACCCGGCGCCCGGCGCTTGGACCCCATGCGGCGACAAGAAGCTCTACATCTTCGACGCCAAGAAGGTGATGGCCCCGACCTTCGGCGCGGTGCGCGGCAAGAAATTGGGCGAGGTCGTCTCCTCGGGGCCCGAGGGCATGCGCATTCACTGCCAGGGCGGGTTCATCGAGGCAGCGCGCGTGCGCCTCGATAATGGCGCCAAAATCAAGCCCGCCGACGCCGGGATCGAAGTCGGGACGATCTTGGGAACATAAGACGGGAATAGAGCGATATCCGATCCGATGGAGTCGGTACCGTAGGGCGGAGCTCAGTTTGCGCGCGGCTCTCCGGTCTCGCTCGCCGCGGCCTCGGCGGCGTCGAGGTTGTTCTTCATGTGGTCGAGCGCATCCATCAGCAGCTCGCGGGCGGCGGGGGCCAGACCGGCGCTGGCTTCGGCGCGGATCGCCATGTTGATCTCGAGGATGCGGTCGACCACCGGCCAGGCGAGCGCCGTCAGCCACAACGTGCGGGCGCGCCGGTCGGTCGGATGCGCCCGGCGTTCGATCAGCCCCTCTTCGTGCAGCCGGTCGAGCATGCGCACCAGCGCGATCGGCTCGACATCGAGGTCGCTCGCCGCGGCCGTCTGCCCGACCCCCGGATGGCGCGCGACGTAGATCAGCAGCGCCGCCTGCAGCCGGGTGATCGGCAGCCCCGCCTGGCGCACGTTGCGCTCGAAACGGCGGCGGATCAGCCGGGCGACCGCGTGCAGCCGGTGGCCGAGGCCGGGCTCCAGCGCCGCCTGCGAGGGCCGGTTGGCTGCATCGTCGGCCGGCAGCGGCCATGCCGGGCCGCGGATTTGGACGGCATCACTTGGCGGGGACATGGCAATCCTCCACCGCGCTGGTGCGAGGCACGGCGATCCGCTTCCTATTCGGCGCCATGCTGTGGTTCCGCCAGCGCCGAGCTGGGCGCGTCGAGCGCCTCGGCCAGGTGTGAGCGCCGCCGCCGCGACCCGCCGAGCCAGTGGCTGAGCCGGTCGAGGTAAAGATAAATGATCGGCGTCGTGTAGAGCGTCAGCCACTGCGACACGAGCAGCCCGCCGACGATGGCGATGCCGAGCGGACGGCGCAGCTCCGATCCGGCGCCGCCGCCGAGCGCGATCGGCAGCCCGCCGAACAGCGCGGCGAAAGTCGTCATCATGATCGGGCGAAAGCGCAGCAGGCAGGCTTCGTGGATCGCATCGCGCGGGCTTTTGCCGTGATAGCGCTCCGCGGTCAGCGCGAAGTCGATCATCATGATCGCGTTCTTCTTGACGATACCGATCAGCAGGATGACGCCGATCATCGCGATGACGCTGAGGTCGTAATGCAGGATCATCAGCGCCAGCAGCGCACCGACCCCGGCCGAGGGCAGCGCCGACAGGATCGTGATCGGGTGGATGTAGCTCTCATACAGCATGCCGAGCACGATGTAGACGACGAGGATCGCCGCCGCGACCAGCAGCGGGGTCGATTTCAGCGATGCCTGGAACGCCTGCGCGGTGCCCTGGAACGCGCCGTCGACCGTCGCCGGCATGCTCAGTTCGGACTGGATCGCCTGGATCTTTTCGACCGCCTGGCCGATCGCGACGCCCGGCGCCAAGTTGAACGACAGGGTCACCGCGGGGAACTGGCCCTGATGGTTGACGGAAAGCGGCTGCACGCTGGTGGTGAAATGGGCGAAGGAGCTTAACGGGATCTGGGTTCCGCCGGGCCCGGAAATATACAGCTTGGTCAGCGCGGTCGGGTCGTTCTGAAATTCCGGCGCGACTTCCAGGACCACCTTGTACTGGCTGGTCGCAGTGTACATTGTCGACACTTGGCGCTGGCCGAACGCGTCATAGAGCGTCTCGTCGATCAGCGACGGCGAGATGCCCAAGCGCGACGCCGCGTCGCGGTCGATCTCGATGCCGATATGCGGCGAGGCGATCTGCTGATCCGAGGCGACATCCTGCAGCTCCGGCGCTTTTTGCATCGCCGCTTCGAGGATCGGCGCCCAATGGTTCAGCTCCTCGTTGTTGGTGTCGGTCATGGTGTACTGGTAGAGCGTGCGGCTGAGCCGGCCGCCGACGCTGATGTCCTGACCCGACTGCATATAGAATTTGGCGCCCTGCACCGCGGCGGCTTTGGGCCGAAAGCGCTGGATGATCTGGTTGGAGGTTTCGGCGCGCTGGTCGTGCGGCTTCAACTGGATAAAGACGCGCGCGGTGTTCTCGGTCGGGTTGAAGGAGCTCGCGCCGGTGAATGAGAACACACCCGAGACCGCGGGGTCGTCTTTGATGACGTCGACGAATTTATGGGTAATCTCGGACATCGCCTGGAACGAAATGTCCTGGCGCGCCTCCGCCTGGCCGAAAATGAACCCGGTGTCCTGCTCGGGGAAGAAGCCCTTGGGAATCTTCACATAGAGATAGCCGGTGACGAAGATCAGCACGATCGTCGACAACAGCGTGATCAACGAGTGGCGGAACACAAAGACGAGGCCGCGGTCATAGACGCGGATCATCCCCTCGAAGAACCGCTCGGCCATCTGGTTGATGCGCCCCGCCGGATGCAGCCCCTGCTCCTTCAAGAACAGCGCGCACAGCACCGGTGTCAGGGTCAGCGAAATAAAGGCGGAGGCCACCACCGCGACGGTCACGGTCACCGCGAACTCGCGGAACAGCCGGCCGATGATGCCGCCCATGAACAATAGCGGGATGAACACCGCGATCAGCGAAAAGGTAATCGAGATGATGGTGAACCCGATCTGCCCGGCGCCTTTCAGCGCGGCGTCGAACGGCCGGTCGCCCTGCTCGATGTAGCGCACGACGTTCTCGATCATCACGATTGCGTCGTCGACGACGAACCCGACCGAGATCGTCAGCGCCATCAGCGAGATATTGTCGAGGCTGTAGCCGACCGCGTACATGATCGAAAAGGTCGCGAGCAGCGACAGCGGCACGGCCAGGCTGGGGATCACCGTCGCCCACACCGTGCGCAGGAACACGAAGATGACGATGACCACGAGGAGGATGGTCAGCATCATCGTGAACTGCACGTCGTGCACCGCCGCGCGCACGACCCCGGAGCGGTCGGACACCAGATCGACCTTGACCGAAGGCGGGATCGACTCCTCCAGCTTGGGCATCATCGCCTTGATGGTGTCGACCAATTCGAGAATGTTGGTGCCGGCCTGGCGCTGGATCGCCAATCCCTCGGCCGGGGTCTGGTAGTACCAGGCGCCGGTGCGGGTGTTCTGCACGCCGTCGACGACATTGGCTACGTCCTGCAGCCGCACCGGCGCGCCGTTGCGATAGGCGACGATCACGTTGCGGTAGGTGCCGGCCGTGAACAGCTGGTCGTTGGTATCGAGCGTGACGGTCTGTTGGGCGTTTTCGAGAACGCCTTTGGGCCGGTCGACCGAGGTCGCGGCCAACGCGGTGCGGACGTCCTCGAACCCGAGGCCGCGGGTGGCGAGCGCGCCGGGATTGACCTGGACCCGCGTCGCATAGGGCCGCTGCCCAAAGATGCGGGCCTCGGACACGCCTTTTATCGTCGATATCTTCTGCGCCAGCAGCGTGTAGGCGTAATCGTCGACGCGATAGATCGGCAGCGAGTTGGAATGCACCGCATAGATCAGCACCGGGCGGTCGGCCGGGTTGGTTTTCCGGTAAGTCGGCGGGCTGGGCAAGTCTTTGGGCAGGACGCCGGTCGCCGCGTTGATCGCGGTAATTACGTCGCCGGCGGCGGCGTCGATGTTGCGCGCCAAGTCGAACTGCAGTGTAATCGACAGCGAGCCGATGCCGCTGGTCGAGGTCATCTGGTCGAGCGCGGGGATGGCGGCGAATTGCTGTTCGAGCGGCGTCGCCACCGCCGAGGCCATCGTGTCGGGGCTGGCGCCGGGGTAGTTGACCGACACCACGATGGTCGGGAAGTCGACGTTCGGCAGCGCCGCCACCGGCAACAGCCCGTAGGCGCCGATGCCGAACACCAGGACCCCCAGCATCATCAGGGAGGTCGCGATCGGCCGGCGGATGAAGGGTTCCGAGATGTTCATGGGGAGCGGGCTTTCAGAACGGCTTTTCAGACTGGAGGGAGTGACGCAGCGAGGATCGGGTTCGCGTTACCCCGAGGGCGGATTGGAGACCCGTACCCGCGCCCCGTCCGTCAGCCGGTATTGCCCTTCGACGACGACCTTCTCACCGACCGCCAGGCCCTTGCCGACGACGGCGATGCCGTCCTGGGTCGAGGCCACCTCGACCACCCGGCGCTCGACCGTGTCGTCGGGCTTTATGACATAGACGTAGGATCCGTTCGGCCCGACCTGAACGGTCTGCTGGGGTACGGTCGGCACCCCTTTTCGTACGTTCAGGAACAGCCGCACGTTGACGAATTCGCCCGGCCACAGCCGTTCGTCGGTGTTCTCGAAGGTCGCCTTGATGCGGATCGTGCCGGTGGGCTGATCGATCGCGTTGTCGATGACGGTGAGCTTGCCTTCCGAAAGAAAGGTGCCGTTGTCGGCGCCGATGGCCTGGACCTTGAGCGGGGCTAGCGCCTGTTTCTCGTGGATCTTGTGCAGGTTCTCCTGCGCCAGCGTAAAGCTGACATAGATCGGCTTGGTCTGGGTGATCGACACCAGCCCGGTATTGTCGGTCGCGCGCACCATGTTGCCGGCATCGACCAGGCGGACGCCCAGCCGGCCCGAGATCGGCGCGCGGATATCGCAGTAGTTGAGGTTGACCTTGGCGATGTCGATCTGCGCCTGGTCGCCCTTGATCGCCGCGGTCAGCTGGGCGACCAGCGCCTTTTGCTGGTCATAGCTCTGCTTGGTCTGGAAACCCGGCCCGACCAGGGCGCTGAAGCGCTGCAAATCCTGCTGGGCGTTGGCGAGCTGCGCCTCGTCCTTGG
The DNA here is from genome assembly GCA_038228485.1 of Alphaproteobacteria bacterium. GTDB lineage: Bacteria > Pseudomonadota > Alphaproteobacteria > ATCC43930 > CGMCC-115725 > DATARH01. Next base: position 2,657 of record JBBRPG010000041.1, on the reverse strand, counting down.
CCTTGGCGGCCTCCACCTGCTCGAGCGAGGCTTGAAACCCGCGCGGATCGATCTGGATCAGCGGGTCGCCGGCGTTGACCTCCTGGCCTTCGGTAAAGGCGACTTTGACGATCTGGCCGTCGACGCGGCTGCGGATCGTCACCGTGTTGTAGGCCTGCACCGTGCCGATGCCGTTGAGCAGCACCGGCACGTCCTTGGCTTCCACCGTGCCGGCGGTCACCGGGACGCTCGGCGCGGCCGGCTTCGGCGCGGGCGTCTCCGCAGCCTTTACCGCCGGCCACAAATTCTCGCGAAACTGAGGAACTGCCGCGGCGACAGCCGCTCCCACCACCGCCGCACCCAATGCCGCGACCGCCACCTTCCTCATACGCGAGGCCTTCCTGTTCCGAGCATCAAATGATCGCCGTCTATTATAGATAGAGCCAACGATCTCCAAGCGTGCCCGCCCGGAAGCGGCTGGTCACGAAGCTGTGACATCCTGCCGCGTTTGCGACAGCTTTTAGATCTCAGGGGATGTTGCAGCGCGTCGCCTTGCGGCCGGCGAGCCAGGGCTCGTAGATCGCCCGGTTTTCCGCCATGCGCGGCACCTTCGAGTGGACCGCGAGCGCCTCCGCGTCGCGCCAGGATTCGATGAAGAATATCTTGTTCGGGTCTTCCTGCGCCTGCAGCACGTCGAATTGCTGGCAGCCATCCTCCTTACGCGACAATTCGGCGTGAGTTTTCATCAGCTTGATGAAGTCGTTGGCGTGCTGCGGCTTCAGCTCGAACTCGACGACGATCATGAGGCGGCTCATCGGGCATTTCCTCCGCGGGGCAATTCGCGGCATCATCGGCAAAGCGGCGCGGCCCTGGCAAGCGCCGGAGTGACGACCACGACGAAAAGAGGGGTTCGGATCATGTCGCACGACGCTCTGCGCACGATACTGCCGGTCGCCGGTCTCGACCCGGACCGCGCCAAGACGGTCGAGATCACCGGCGGGGCCGACCCGATCCTGCCGACCTCGTTCAAGATCGGCGAGACCAGCGCCGCGTGCCTGGGGGCGATCGGGCTCGCGGTCAGCGACCTCTGGGAGCTGCGCGGCGGCAAGAAGCAGGGGATCGCGGTCGATGCGCGCCGCGCCACCGCCTCGCTGCGCAGCGGCCATTACCTCAAGATGGAAAAATCCGAGGTGTCGCACGAGCGCAACCCGGTGATGGGCATGTATCCGGCCAAGGACGGCCGCTGGAGCTATATCCACGCCAATTTTCCCAACCACCGCGCCGCCGCGCTGAAGGTGCTCGGCGTGCCGGAAGAAAAGGAAGCGGTGCGCCAGGCGGTCGCCAAATGGGACGCACTCGAATTGGAAGAAGCGATCATCGCCGCCAAGGGCGCCGGCGGCATGGTGCGCACGATGGCCGAATGGGCCAAGCATCCGCAGGCCCAGGCGCTGGCCACCCTGCCGGTGTTCGAGATCGTCAAGATCGGCGAGGCGCCGGTCGAGAAGCTGCCGCCCGGCGACCGCCCGCTCTCCGGCATCCGCGTGCTCGACCTCACCCGCGTGCTGGCCGGCCCGAGCAGCGCCCGCACCCTCGCCGAGCATGGCGCCGACGTCTTGAAGATCACCGCCGCGCACCTGCCCAACCTCGGCTATCAGGAATTCGACACCGGGCACGGCAAATTGTCGGCCCAGCTCGACCTGCGCGACCCGAAGCAGCTCGCGACCCTGAAGGATCTGGCGCGCGAGACCGACGTGTTCGTCCAGGGCTACCGCCCCGGCACGCTGAGCGACCGCGGCCTATCGCCCGAGGAATTGGCGAAGGCGCGGCCGGGTCTCGTCTACGTCTCGCTGTGCGCGTTCAGCCATGTCGGCCCGTGGGCCAGCCGGCGCGGCTTCGACACCGTGGTGCAGAACGTCAGCGGCATCACCTGGCGCCAGGGCGAGCTGTTCCCCGGCAAGGAACCCGGCCCGCAATTCTATCCGGTGTCGGCGATCGACTACCTGACCGGCTACCTGATGGCGTTCGGCGCGCTCGTGGCGCTGAAGCGGCGGGCCACCGAAGGCGGCAGCTGGCTGGTGCGCTGCTCGCTGGCGCAAGCCGGGCGCTGGCTGGTCGGCCGCGGCGAGGTGCCCGAGGCGCAGCTCAAGGACATCCCGGGCGAATTCACCCCGGCCGAGATCGAGAAATGGTCGACCGAGAGCGTGACCCCGGCCGGCAGACTGCGCCACCTCGCGCCGACCTTGCAGCTCTCCGAGACCCAGCCCTATTGGGCGCGGCCGACCGTGCCGCTCGGCTACCACCAGCCGGAGTGGCCGGCCCGGCCGTAATTTTGCCTACGGCGCGCTCGTTTTTGCGGAAATACCGTAGGATGGGTTGAGTGCAACGAAACCCATCATCGGCGCACGGCGATGGGTATCGCTTCGCTCAACCCATCCTACAGCGCTACAGCGCCTGTTGCCTCAAGGGGCGATCGTCTTGGCGGAAATACCGTAGGATGGGTTGAGTGCGACGAAACCCATCGTCGGGGCACAGCGATGGGTATCGCTTCGCTCAACCCATCCTACGGCGCTACAGCGCCTGTTGCCTCAAGGGGCGATCGTCTTGGCGGAAATATCGTAGGATGGGTTGAGTGCAACGAAACCCATCATCGGGGCACGGTGATGGGTATCGCTTCGCTC
>JBBRPG010000040.1:0-24844 GCA_038228485.1 Alphaproteobacteria bacterium | reverse complement strand
TCGCCGCGCGATCGAAACCGGTCGTCACCGGCGACCGGAGGATGCCGTGCGCGAAGCGCTCGAGCTGTGGATCGAGCGGGAGCGCCGACGTGAGGAACTGCTGGCGGCAATCGATGAAGGTGAAGCCTCGCTGGCGGGAGGCGAGGGCATCATCATCACTCAAGAGTCGATGCGGGAACTGGCCGAAGACGTTCATCAACGCGGAATAGCGCGCTGGACTCCGAAGAAGTCCAAGCCCCGCTGACGGCGCACCGCGTATCGCCACGCGCCAGGGCAGATCTAGATGAAATCTGGCGTTACATTGCCGAAGAAAGCGGCGATCCCGATATAGCACGTCGCGCCCGTCGGGTCGATAACCGATCGGTTTTACATTCTTTCTGAACATCCCCGCATGGGCCGCACCCGCCACGACCTCGGACCGGGGTTGCGCAGCCACCCTGTTAGAAACCATCTGATCTTTTATCGTCTTGCCGCTAACGACATCGTTATCGTGCGGGTATTGCACGGTCGGCGCGACATTCAATCGCTGTTCGCTCGAAGCTGAGCTACCAGCTGAACGTCAGCGCGGCGGTGCCGAGCACGTCGTGCCCGTGCTGGCCCTTAAACTCGGGGCTGCGCTGCATCACGCTGAAATCGACCCGCACCGATTGCGACCAGTTGAGCGCCAGCCCGCCCTCGATATCGCCGACCAGCGTCTTTTTCGGCACGCTGCGGCTGGTGCGGAAGGTGTTGCCGTCGAGGAAGATGTCGCGGCCCATCACCCGGCCCTGCGTGCCGGCGAAGAGATACCAGCCCATGTCGTTGTCGAGCCCGGACGCATCGAAATAATCGGTGCCGGACAGCGCCGGGCGCACCCGCGCCGGCCCGTAATCGGCCTGCAAGCCTTTGCCGACGCGCAGCATCCCGCCAGCCGAGGCATAGGTGAAGACATTGCCCCCGGTCACGCCGAGCTGCGGCACGATATCGACGCCAAAGCTGTTGTCGCCGAACAGCGGCAGCCGCCACAGCCGCTCGTAGCTGACCATGCCGCCGAACTCGTGCTGGAGCTGATCGCTCCATCCCTTGGCCTGGTCCGCGCCGATGAACTGGTGAAAAGTGTTCTGCGACAGCTGGCCCAGGGCGCCGGGCCCGACCAGCCCGAAATCGATCTCGAAATTCTCCAGCATCCGCTTGTCGGTGTCCTGCAACAGGCTGACGCCGCCATAGAGCCAGCCGGCGTAGGGTCGGTCGCGCGGGTCGGGCGGCTTTATGGACAGGTTCTTTGGCGTAAAGATGCTCTGCCCGAACAGGATCGCGGTCTTGCGGGTGCCGCCGGGCTCAAAGAACGGGCCGAAGCTCAGCGCATTGAACGGCCCGTCCCAGAACCCGCCGGGTTTCGGCGAGTCGCCAAACAGGTTCGAGAGCCGCAGGCCCTGGGTGTAATGCTTGTCGGAGTTAAAATAGAGCGAGTCGTTTTCTTCGAGGATCGTGAACCGGCTCGGTTCGACATCGGGCGCCGACGCCGGTTGCTGCGCGCGGGCCGGCAGCGCCGCCGCCCCCGCACACAAAAACACCAAAGCAAGTGCCGTTGCCCAGTTACGCGTGACCATCGTCGCTCCCCACCGGCGAGGGCTCGCACCCTGTCCGAGTCAGGAGAACGGCCGCCGTCGCAAAGTAGTTCCGCGGCGGTGGGTGCGCCCCTCCGCCGGAGTTTTGGGCCCGCCTCTAGGCGGCGAACCGCGCGCGGCGCGCCACGCGATTCTGCCATAATGCGAGGCACGGTGTCACTATCAGCTCCATGGCCAAGGCGAACAGGGTCGGCCCGGTCGGGTGGCCGCGCAGGCCGAGCGCCAGTAGCCGGGCGAGACCGCCTATCACCACGATGATCGCCAGCAATCGAACCCGGCGGCTGCGGTTCTCGATGTGCGGGATGGTGGTGAGAAAGCCGAGCCCGATGCCGAGCAGCAAGCCGGACAGATAGCTGAAATGGCTGTCCGCTCCGGGTGGCGCGGCGACAATCCCCACCATCGCCGGGCCGATGAGGAACCCGGAGGCCCCGGCGGTGAGCGGCACCAGCGACGCGATGGCGACGATGATCTGTAGCGCCCGCCGCTCGATACCCATCGGGCTACTCGCCTTTCAGCAGCGCGTGGCCGTAGGGCGCGTAGGCCGCCGGACGGCTCGCGGCGTGATGCGTCAGGATGGTCATCACGTCGCGACGGATTTCCTGCAGCGGGTCGCTGTCGTAGACCCAGCGCGCGCCGGAAAGCTCGCACAGCCGCTCCAGCGCCCAGCCCACCTGATGCTGGGCGTAGACCATGTCGCGGCGGGCGCGCAGCGCCTCGACCTCGGCGATCCTGCGACCGGTGTCGACCTGCGCGGTGCTGTGGTCGCGGCCGTGGTGCAGCAACAAGGTCGCCGCGTCGATCGCCGCCGCGGCCTCGCCGAGGGTCATCTGCACCGCCTCGGAATCGGCCATTTTGTTGACCCCGCGCGAGATGCGGGTCGACAGGTCGCGGCACACCAGGTCGAGCGCGCGGCGACCCAGCGCAATCGCCACCGGCGGCAGCGAGTACGACACGAGAAACCCGCGCGGCGCCCGCACCACCGGATAGTCGGGATGCACCGTCGCGCCTGGCGGGGTGCCGGCGAACAGGTCGGCGACCATGACGCAGCGGTGCCGGGGCACGAACACGTCGCGCAGCACCAGCGACTTGCTGCCGGTGCCGGCGAGCCCCAGCACCCGCCAGTCGTCGAGGATCTCGACCTCGGCAAGCGGCACCAGCAGGTAGGCGATGTGCCGCGGGTCGCCCAACTCGCCGAGGAACGCGCCGAGAATGCCCCATTGCGCATAGTCGCAGCCGCTGGAGAACGGAAACTTGCCGGAGAGCCGCCAGCCGCCGTCGACCGGCTTGGCGGCGGCGCGCGGCGCCAGCGACGACGAGGCGACCGCGCCCGGATCGTCGCCCCACACATCGATCTGCGCCTGCTCGGGGTATTGCGCGACCACCCACTGATGCTCGGCCAGCACCGCGTAGACCCAGGCCGACGAGGCGCAGCCGAAGGTCAACTCCTCGGTGATGCGCGAGAATAGGCTGAACCTTCCCTGCAGCCCGCCAAAGCGGCGCGGCTGCAGGATGCGCAGGATGCCGGTGTCGTGATAGTCGGCGATGGTCTCGGGCGGCAGGTTGCGCCTTGCCGTTGCCGACGGCGCCCGCTCGGCGAGGCTGGGCACCAGCGTCCGCGCCCGCTTCAGCAGGACACGCTCGTCCTCCGGCAGCGCGCTGTCGTCGCCGGACCGCGGTGCGTCGCCGTGCTCCACGCTACAGCGCGCTGCGCCGGCTCGACCCGCCGCCGTCGATGGTGATGATCGAGCCGGTGGTGTAGGCCGACTTGTCGGAGGCGACAAACGCGACCATCGCCGCGATCTCCTCGGGCTTGGCGGCGCGGCCGAAGGCTTGGCCCTTCATCAATTCTTCCCAGCGGCTCTCGTCGCCCAGCGTGTCCTTTGCGCGGGTCTTGGTCAGGGTGACCAGCCGCTCGGTCAGCACCGGGCCGGGGTTGATGCCGACGACACGGATGTTGTCGCGCGGGCTCATGCCGCCCATCGCCAGGGTGAACGCCATCAGCGAGGCGTTGCCCGACGAGCCGGCGATGTAGTTGAAATCCGGGTTTTGCCCCGCCGTGCCGAGCACATTGACGATGACCCCCTGCCGCCGCTCGCGCATCTGCGCATAAAACCGCCGGGTCATGTTGATGTAGCCGAACACCTTGAGGTCCCACGCGGTGCGCCAACGCGCCTCGTCGATGGCGTCGATGTTGCCCCCGGGGATCGCGCCGGCATTGTTGACCAGGATGTCGATGTCGCCGCACTCGGCCGCGACCTTGTCGACATTCTTGCCGTCGCCGAGGTCGAGCGCGAACACCCGGACCCCGACATTGTGCTTGGCGGCGATCTCGCCCCGCGCCTTTTCGAGGTCGCCCGCGGTGCGCGACACCAGCGCGACATCACAGCCTTCCTCGGCCAGCATCTCGGCGCAGGCCCGCCCGATCCCCTTCGACGCGCCGGTAATAAGCGCCTTCTTGCCGCGCAGACCCAGGTCCATGGAATGCTCCTCCCTTCATGTCGCGTCATCGCGAACGGCGCCAAATCGTGCCGCGCAAGACTTCATTCGCGAGATTCTGCGTCGCGGCGCGCCTCGCAATGGCGTCAGCCATTAGAAAAATTTTGGCATCAGAAAGATTTTGGTAACCCCGCCTGTTCCAAAACGCCGTTTGCGGTGTGCCGGCTGACGATCCCGATCGGTACCGGAAATCGCCGGTCGGTTATTGGGCTGTACCAGATTTGATGACTGCCCTTGCCGGTGCGGATGAAGACGCATCCGGCACGCCTCAGCAGCTATCGCAGATCGCGATCGAAGGTCGCCGGCATTTACGCAGCCGCAATTACCGGCACAGCCTTAACCCGTTCGGCCACAACATGCACCTCGATCTCATCCCCCGGGGCAGCAAGACCGTTTTCCGCTGCGATCTCGGGAGCGATCTCAAGAACGCGGCTGACCAGCTGCTCGAAAGTCGCAGCCTCGGTCGCCAGCGGAAGCTCTTTATTCGAGCACCACCACACGCCGGCGACGTCGTCCCATTCCGCCCTGATCTCGAAACTCTTCCGTGCGCCCACCATCTCGATCACTTTTCATTCTCATGGCATCGCAATCCTACGCCCGGTTCGTCGCTGTTGCCACCCGCGGCAGCCCGCCCGTGCATCGGCAACAGGGTTTGTTGCTCGCCCCTGGCGCATTTCGTGCGGCGATCTTAGCCCGGCTTTTCGGTCCTGTAGCAAGCGCAGTCGCACCGGCGTCGGACCGTGCGAAGCAGCGATCAACTTTTGGTGTGATACCGGCAACCGCACGCCCATGAACGCATCACTTTGCTAGTCTTCCGGCGCCATGTCCAAGCTGCTTGTGCTCTTCGCGCTGCTTCTCGTCCTTGCGGGCTGCGGCGGCGTGACCACACCGTGCGACGATTCCGACCCCGTCGGGCCCTGCGCCACCTCGCACAGCCACGTCGGCGGAGTCTAACCGGTCGCTAGTGCCGCCGGTTTTCTCGATTGCGGTGTAAATTTACACGGGGCCGGCGCGCTTCTGGCAAGATGCCGGATCACTATCGCGGAGGTGCCAAATGCCCAAGATGCGCGCCGCCCAAGTCTCGCGTGCTCACGGCCCTTTCGAGCTGGTAGAGCGCGATATCCCCGAGCCCGCCCCCAATCATGTTCGCATCAAGGTGCAAGCCTGTGGCGTCTGCCATAGCGACAGCGTGACCAAGGAAGGGCTGTTCCCCAACATCGAATACCCGCGGGTGCCCGGCCACGAGGTCATCGGCGCCGTCGATGCGATCGGCGCAGGGGTTGCCGGATGGCAGCCGGGCCAACGGGTCGGCGTCGGCTGGCACGGCGGCAATTGCGGCTATTGCGACGCCTGCCGGCGGGGCGACGCCTTTGCCTGCGCGACCGAGACGCTGGTCACCGGCGTCACCCACGACGGCGGGTATGCCGAGTATATGATCGCGCCGGCAACGGCGCTTGCCCGCGTGCCCGCCGATTTGACCTCGGTCGAGGCAGCGCCGCTGATGTGCGCCGGCATCACCACCTTCAACGCGCTGCGCAACAGCGGTGCCGGGCCGGGCGATCTCGTCGCGGTGCTCGGCCTTGGCGGGCTCGGGCATCTCGGCGTGCAATTCGCGGCCAAGCTCGGGTTCAAGACCGTCGCCATCGCCCGCGGCCAGGACAAGGCGCCGCTGGCGCAGCAGCTCGGCGCGCACCACTACATCGACAGTCGGGCAGAAGACCCCGCCGAGGCGCTGCGGAAACTCGGCGGGGCCAAGGTCACCTCGCCACGGCGACGAGCGGTGCGGCGATGAACGCGGTCCAGGGCGGGCTCGCTGTGCGGGGAACGCTGCTGATCGTCGGCGTCCCGGAATCGCTCACCATTGACCCGCTGCCGCTGATCATGGGCAGCCGGTCGGTCAAAGGCTGGTACTCGGGAACCTCGATCGACTCGCAGCAGACGCTCGCCTTCAGCGCGCTGACCGGAGTGCGTTCGATGAACGAGACCTACCCGCTGGCCCGCGTGGCGGAAGCCTATGACCGCATGATGAGCGGCGAGGCACGGTTTCGCGTCGTGCTGACGATGGACGGTTGACGGCGCACTTGGCGCGCCGCGCTGCTTTTGCCAAAGTACCGGCATGACGACCGAACCCACGCAAACCGACAGCGGCCCGGCCGCCCTCAAGCGCATGCTCGACCAGGCCCGGCGCGTGGTGGTGTTCACCGGCGCCGGCATCAGCACCGAAAGCGGCATCCCCGATTTCCGCAGCCCCGGCGGCATCTGGACCAAGATGGCACCCATAGATTTCAGCGAGTTCCTCGCTTCCGAGGAGGCGCGGCGCGAGACCTGGCGCCGGCGCTTTGCGATGGAGGACATCTTTCTCGCCGCCGCCCCTAACCGCGGCCACCGTGCGGTCGATGCGCTGGTGCGGCGCGGCAAGGTGTCGGCGGTGATCACCCAGAACATCGACGGGCTGCACGAGGCCTCGGGCATCCCCCGCGACAAGATCGTCGAGCTGCACGGCAACACCATGTACGCGACCTGTCTCGATTGCGGCCAGCGCTACGAGATCACCGACCTCCGCCGCGCCTTCGACGCCGACGGCGAAGCGCCCGTCTGCGACAAATGCCTCGGCTATGTGAAGACCGCGACGGTCTCGTTCGGCCAGGCGATGCCGGTGCTGGCGATGAAGCGCGCCGAGACCGAGACCCTGGCGGCCGATCTGTTCATCGTCCTCGGCTCGTCGCTGGTGGTCTACCCGGCGGCGGGGTTCCCGCAGCTGGCGAAGCAGAACGGCGCGGCGCTGGTCATCGTCAACCGCGAGGAAACCGGGCTCGACCGCATCGCCGATCTCGTCATCCATGAGCCGATCGGCGACACGATGGGCGCGGCGGCCGGGGTGAATTAGCCGGGGTGAATTGACGGAGCGCGGGCGTCCCGCCCGCTCTTTATGATCGGCGGGCGGGACGCCCGCGGTACTTTGGGAGAAAACCATGCGCCTCGAAGGCAAGGTCGCGATCGTCACCGGCGCCGCGTCGGGCATGGGCGCCAGCACCGCCCGCATCTTCGCCCGCGAGGGCTGCAAGGTGGTCATCGCCGATATGCTCGACGACGAGGGCCGCAAGATCGCGGCGGAAATTACCGCCGCCAACGGCGCCGCCAGCTTCCACCGCCTCGACGTCACCGACGAGGCCAATTGGAAACAGGTGGTCGAAGCCACCGTGGCCGAGTTCGGCAAGCTCGACATCCTCGTCAACAATGCCGGGATCAGCGGCAGCGCGGTCGAGGATCTGTTCGACACCGCCGCCTGGGACAACATCATGGACGTCAACGCCCGCGGCGCCTTCTTCGGGATGAAGTACGCGATCCCCGAGATGCGCAAGGCCGGCGGCGGCTCGATCGTCAATCTGTCGTCGATCTCCGGGGTCACCGGCCAGCGCGGCATCCACGCCGCCTACAACGCCTCGAAGGGCGCGGTGCGGACGATGAGCAAGGTCGGCGCGGTGCAGCAGGGCCGCCACAACATCCGGGTCAATTCGGTGCATCCGGGGCTGATGCCGCCGATGCGCACTTCGGGCCGCACCGCCGATCCGGTGGTGCGCGCCAAGATGCTGGAGCAGGTGCCGTTGGGCCGCGACGGGCGGGTCGAGGAAGTCGCTAACGCGGTGCTCTTCCTCGCCTCCGACGAAGCCTCCTACATCACCGGCGCCGAGCTTTACGTCGACGGCGGCTACCTCGCCACCTGACCCGGCGCGGAGCGCCAAAAAATCACCACGGAGGCACAGAGGACACGGAGATGCCGAGCCACTGAACCCTCTGTGATCTCCGTGTCTCTGTGGTGAATCCTTTTTTCCACGGCTCCGCCGCGCGTTTAAGGAGACCCCGATGACGGCGTACACCCTCGATCAATTCTGCAACGATTGCCGCGACGCGCTGAAGACCGACAACGGCCCCGGCGGGCGCGAGGCGGTGCGGCAGAAGCTAGAACAGCTGCTGGCCGAACCCTCGTTCGTCGACAAGCACGTGCTGTCGATGCCGCCGGGCCGGCACACGCTCTATGAAGAACCCGAGCTCGGCTTTGTCGTGCTGTCGCACGTCAACACCAAGGCGTCGAAGTCGCCGCCGCACGACCACGGCGCGTCGTGGGCGATCTACGGCCAGGCACTGCACCACACCGACATGACCGAGTGGCGCCGCACCAAGGGCAACGGGCCGGGCCCGGCCGAGATCGAAATCGCCTGCCAATACCGGCTCGATCCCGGCCATGCCGGCACTTACGGGATCCGCGACATCCACTCGATCGACTATCCGGACGGCGCCCGCTTTGTCCGCGTCACCGGCACCGATCTCGAACGCGTGCCGCGGCTCAAATTCAACTTGCAGACGCACGAGGCCGAAGTGATCGAGAGCGTCACCACCGGCGCCGGCTGACCGGCTTTATCATCGCCGCCGGTTCCGGCTGAAGTCGGCCCACCCACGCTGATACAGGGAGAAACCCCCATGGCATTCCGCGCGATCCAGACCGAGATGGTCGGCTATACCGGCCACAACCGCGACAAGGGCGAGGCCTATTACGCGCGCCCGGCGGGCGACGGGCCGTTCCCCGGAATCGTCGTGATCCACCACATGCCGGGTTGGGACGAGTGGACGTGCGAGGTCGCCCGCAAATTCGCCCATCACGGCTATGCCGCGGTGGCACCGAGCCTCTATTTCCGCGTCGGCGACGGCGCCGACGAGGCGGTCGTCGCCAAGGTGCGCGGCGACGGCGGCAACCCCGACGACCAGATCGTCGGCGACGTCAACGGCGCGGTGTCGTTCCTGCGCGAGCAGTCGCACGCGACCGGCAAGGTCGGCGTCATCGGCTTCTGCTCGGGCGGGCGCGAGACCTACTTGGTGGCCTGCCGGCTCGGCAAGGGCATCGACGCCGCGGTCGATTGCTGGGGCGGCAACGTCGTCGTCGACAAGTCGGCGCTGACCGCGAAAAAGCCGGTCGCGCCGATCGACCTCACCGACGGCATCCAGTGCCCGATCATGGGCCTCTTCGGCAACGAGGACGGCAACCCGACCCCGGACGCGGTCAACCAGACCGAGGCCGCGCTGAAGCAGCACGGCAAGACCTATGAGTTCCACCGCTACGACGGCGCCGGCCACGCGTTCTTCGCGCATTACCGGCCGAACTACCGGGTCGAGCCGGCGGTCGACGGCTGGAACAAGGTGTTCGCGTTCTACGCCAAGCACCTCGGCAAGTAGCAGCGCGGCAATGATGATGGGTTTCGCTTCTCTCAACCCATCCTACGGCTCGATCTGTAGGATGGGTTGAGCGTCGCGAAACCGATCGCCCCCTGCTCGATCTGTAGGATGGGTTGAGCATCGCGAAACCCATCGCGCCCTGCAAGAGTCAGCCCCATGACGATCCCGGTGACGAAATGCGACGCGGCGCTCGGCGCGGAGATCGGCTTCGACCTGTCGGGGCCGATCGACGACCCGACCTTTGCCGAGCTCGAAAGCATCTTCCACGACAACATCGTGGTGTTCTTCCGCGGCCAGCAGCTCAGCAGCGAACAGCACATCGCGTTCAGCCGCCGATTCGGCGAGCTGGAAATCCACATCGTCCAGAAATACCTGCTGCCCGGCTACCCCGAGATCCTGCTGGTCTCCAACGTCAAGAACGAAGCCGGCGAACTCATCGGCCTCGCCGATGCCGGGTTCACCTGGCACAGCGACGTTTCCTACCGCCGCACCCCAAGCCGCTGCTCCTTACTTCACGCCAAGGAAGTGCCGCATGATTCCGGCGGCAACGTGCTCGGCGATACGATCTCCGCCAATTGCGTCGCCGCCTACGCAGCCTTGCCCGCAGCGCCGAAGCGCAGGCTCGACGCCCTGAAGGCGCTCCACCGCGACTCGTCGCGCCGCCGGGTCGAAAACAGCCCGCGGCCGAAGCTCACGCCGGCCCAGCTCGCCGAAACGCCAGACGTCGCCCACCCCATCGTGCGCACCCATCCCCATACCGGCCGCAAGGCGATCTATGTCACCGCCGGCGAGTGCATCGGCATCGAGGGCATGCCGGAGGACAAGGCCGTCGACCTGATCGCCGAGCTGGACGCGCATTGCGTGCGGCCCGAGTTCTGCTATCGCCATCGCTGGCGGGCGGGCGACCTGGTGATGTGAGACAACGCCACCGCGATGCACCTGGCGATTTGCGATTACGCCCTGCCGCAGCGCCGGTTGATGCACCGCACCACGGTGATCGGCGGCGAACCTTTCTGAGCCACGGGACCGTCCGGTCTCCACCTGGGCCGGCCTCCGCCTGGCGGCATGGCCGCAGCCAACCAGCCCGCACGCGCAAGAGCCCGGCCATTCGAGTTACCTGCGCAGGCGTGACACTTTCGCCACAGTGCTGCTTTGTGGTCTTGTTGATCCACCGCCGGTTGTGGCAGGTTAAGCGTTGATTTGGTAAATTTAACGGACGCGTTATGTCCGATCCGGGAGCTTCGATGCGATCATTATCAATCGTCTTGGGGATTCGCACCGCAATCGCCCGCATCGTAGCCGTCGCTGCGCTCATATGGCTGGCGCCCGTTGCCGCGATGGCGGCGGACGAATCCGATCCCGCCGCTCTCGCAGCGCGGAAGACGGAATTGTTCCAGCAGATGCTGAAAGACCCCGGCAACCTCGACACCACCTTCGCCTATGCCGACGTGTCGGCGCGAATCGGCGACAACGAGGCGGCGGTCGCGGCGCTCGAGCGCATGCTGCTGTTCAACCCGAACCTGCCGCGTGTCGATCTCGAGCTGGGCGTGTTGTATTTTCGCATGGGCTCGTTCGAAACGGCGCAGACCTATTTCCTCAAGGCCAAGAGCTTCAATCCGCCGCCGGAGGTTACCGCCCGCGTCGACGAGTACATGGCCAAGATCGCCGAAAACGAATCGGCGAATCAGTTCAGCGGCTACGTGTTCATGGGCAGCCAATACCAGACCGACGCCAACGTCGCGCCGGGATCGCCGCTGATCCATTCGCCGATCGGCGACGTGCTGCTGAGCAGCCAGTTCGTCAAGCACGACGACGTCAATTTCTTCCTGACCGGGGCGGCGCTCTACAGCTACGATCTGGGAACCCAAGACCGTGACGCGCTCGAGATCACCGGTACCGGTTTTGCCAATCATTACATGCAGTTTCGCCGGCTCGACCTCGACCTCGGCGAAATTACCGCTGGGCCGCGCTTCCGCTATCCGAACCTGAGCTTCGGACCGATCACCTCGGCGTCGATCAAGCCATACTTGATCCTCAACGAGGTCGGGCTGGGCGAGAAGCAGTATTTCGACACCTATGGCGGCGGCCTGGAAAGCACCGCCGTCATGTTTGGCGATGTGGCGACCAAGGTCACCTACGAGTTCCGCCAGAAGAACTTCACCAATGCGGCCGATCGCCCGCTGTCGCGCGGTCTCAACGGCTCCGACAACCTGGTGACTTTATCCGCGACCAAGCCGCTTTTCGGCAATTCGGCGCTGTCGGGCGAGGTCGACTATTTGAACCAGTCGACCCGGCTTACCTTTTTTTCGAACAGAACCATATCGCTCTCCGCCGCCTATCGGATTCGTTATGAGGACCCGTTCGGCTGGCTCAAGTTCCCCTGGGAAAGCACGCTGTTCGGCAGCCGCAGCTGGTCGATCTACGCCTCGCCCGATCCCTGCTGCAACACCAGCGGCAGTCCCTTCTTCTTCTCGCCAAGCTCTCGCGATGACCGCCATTGGCGATTTGGCCTGACCCAAGCCTTCCAGGTCACCGATAACTTGGCGATCATCCTGCAGGCGCAACGCGATATCGTTTCGTCGAACCTGCCGATCTACGCCTACACCAGCAACTCGGTTCTGATCGGTCCGCAAATCCGCTTTTAGGTTGCCCGGAGACGCTTATATGGCCGCGACCCCCCTATCGCTGCGCCTCCTTCCGACGCTCCTGGCTGCGGTGGCGCTATGCGCTATTGCCGCGACGGCCGACGCGCAGCAGGTCGGCGTCAATAGCGCGGTCAACCCCGATGCGACCGGCACCCCGCCGAGCGCGGCAACGCGCAAGCTGGTGATCGGCCAGGACGTGCTCCACAACGAAAAAATCGCGACCGGACCCGTCGGCCAGACCCAGATCCTGTTCCTCGACGAATCGGCGATGACGGTCGGCCCGAACGCCGACGTCACCATCGACGAGTTCGTCTACGACCCCAACACCGGCAAAGGCCGGCTGGCGATGAGCGCCACGCAAGGGGTCATGCGCTTTGTCGGCGGCAAGCTGAGCAAGAACGAGGACGCGGTGACGATGCGCACCCCCTCGGGGTCGCTCGGCATCCGCGGCGGTATTTTCGTGATGAGCCTCAGGGGCGGGATCCTCGACGCCATCTTTATGCACGGCCACGGGCTCGACGTCGCCAATGCCGGGCTCAAGCAGACCATCACCCGCGAGAGTTACGGCGTCACCGTCGCCTCGCCGACCTCGCAACCCTCCAAGCCGGCCTTTGCCGGCGACAAGCTCGCCGGGATACTCGACCAGTTCAGCGGCCACGCCGGCGCGACCGGCGGGTCGAAGAAACCGCCCACCGATGCCAGCGTCGTCGATGCCGGCATCCCGGCGGTGATTTCGGGCAATGTCGGCGCCAGCGTGCAGCAGGCCCAGCAATTCCAGCAACAGCTGCGGCCGCAGCTCCAAGTGGTCAACCCGAGCACCATCCAGAGCAGCGCCCAGCTGAGCTCCGTCAGCACCCAGGCCGTGACCGAGGTGGTGACGTCTTCGCCGTCGCCGTCGCCGGCCCCGCCGCCGCCCCCGCCGCCGCCCCCGCCGCCACCACCCCCGGTCGTCGTCCAGATCGGCGGCACGATCAAGAGCACCACCGGCCCCAACGGAGCGACCAACGCGGGCTTCAACGACCAGTCGGCGCGGGGGCGAACCCCCTATGAGGGCGCCATCACCTTCCCGGCGGCGACCCCCAATTCAAACGGAGTCGCGGCGACGACGGTGAACGGCGTGACCTTCACGGTCGGGCCGCTGACCCCAGGCCAGACGACCGCGGTCACCGCGACGAAGAGTGACTCTCCCAACACGGCGTCCGGCACCGCTATCTTCACCGCCGACGGCACGTTCTTTTTTGCCGATCTTCTTGCCGATAACGGCAACGGCGACCGCGCCTTCGTTTACGGCGGCGTTCCGGTGTCGCAGAGCTTCTTCACCGCCACCACGCCCACCAGTCAGTTCCTCTCCTTTAAGCTCTTTCCCGACGCAGCGCTGGCTAACGGAGCGTCGCCGCAGACGATCCCGTTCCTGCCGAGCAATTTCGGCGGCACCTTCCCCAATGCCACCGTCTCGCCCCTGCTCGTCGTGACCCCCGCCAACACGCCGTTTGGCATCGGCAACACCGTCACCAATCCCAACGCCCAGAACCCGCGCGCATTGCAGGCCAGCCTGGCGATCAACGGCGCCGGCGCGGCCCAGACTTCGGCGCTGGTCATCGGCACCGGCGCGTTCTTCACCTCCAGCGACACCGGGAAGGTAACCGAGTTCAACCTGATCCATGGCGCCGTGCGCAACAGCGCAACAGGGCCGCTGACGCATATCATTTCCGGTTCGGCCGCGGTCCCCGACGGCAACGGCAACAATCTGTTCGGCGCCAACTCGATCAGCGGCTTTGTGATCGACCAGAACTCGTTCAACACCAGCGATAATTTTCAGCTGCAACTGGCGACCGCCAACACCGCCCAGCCCGGCACCAACATCTTCAACTACGCCTTCAACCAGCCGGCGCTTGCCTCGACGGTCCCCTCGGGCATCGGCACCTCGCGCACCTCGACGACCCAGACGGCGTTCGCCGGCGGCCTCATGCAGTTTGGCGGTTTCAACGGGAACCCGAGAACCTACGCCCTGATAGGCCCCGGCGTTCTGCAGACCGATGCCGGCAACAACCGGCTTCAGGCAGGCTTCGGCCTCATCGATCCCTTCACCCAGAACCAGAGCGGTATTCACAGCATGTCGCTGGAGTTCGGCTCCCTGAGCGGTGGCAATTTCTCACGCAGCTCCTTTATCGACGACACCCATTTCGGCGCCGGGGAGAGCCCGAGCACCACATCGCAGGTAAACGGAACGAACCTACCCACCCTGGTGCAAACCGGCAGCTCGGAGACGACGCCGCAGCTGGGGCTGGTAAGCGGCTCGGTCGTCAACAACGTGGCTCCCGGGTTCCCCGGGGGAACGACGCTTTGCTCATGCCAATTCCTGCAATGGGGTTATTGGACCGGCAGCGTGCCGGTGCCCGGCCTCGGCCAGGGCGGGGGGACGCGTACCGATTTCGCCAACATCAATACCTTTGTCACCGGGCTGCCCACGGTGACCCTGCCGGCGACCGGCGTCGGTACGTTCAACGGAACGGCCATCGCCACCGTCAACAACAACGGCGCCAACTATCTCGCTTCCGGCAGCGTCAACAGCACGTTTGATTTCTCCCATAATTCCGGCAACTTCGCGATCAACAACCTCGACGGCCGATCCTATACCGGCGGTGTTTCGGGTGCCGGACGGTCGCCGACCTTCGCCGGTTCGTTCGGCGGAGTGGCGCCGAACAACAACCTTTTCGGCCAAGTGCAGGGCAATTTCTATGGGCCGAACGCAACCGAGATGGGCGGGGCGTTCGGCATCAGCAACAGCGGCGGCACGCCTTATCTCGCCGCCGGCGTCTTCGGCGCCAACCGGTAGCCGCGGCGAGTTCGCCGCGCCGGTGCGGCTTTCGTGCGACCCGCTTGACATCGCGCTGAGAACGCGCTGACCTCAGACCGCAAGCCTATCGTCACCCCCCAGGGGACCCAAATCGCTATCGAGACGACCATCGAGCCTGCCCAAAAACACGGCAGGCTGGCTGAGGCTAGAGAGGCGCGCCGGCCGGCAAAGGCGGTACACGCCGAACCGTTCGATCTTGCGCCCGATCTCGCCGCCAGCACCGCCTTGCAACGCATCGGGCGCATTTGCCTCGACCATCTGGTGCGCAACGAGGACGCGGCGCTTGCCGGCAACGCCGAAGGCACCCATCAGATGCGGGTGGCGGTGCGCCGCCTGCGCGCGATCCTGTCGGCCTTCGCGCCGCTGCTGCCGACCGAGCAGCGGCGCTGGGCGTCGCGGGAGCTGGAGTGGTTCGCCGACGCGCTCGGCGACGTGCGCAATCTCGACGTCTTCGCCACCACCCTGCTGCAGCCGGCCCGCGCCCAGCTGCCGCCGGCGAGCGAGTTCGAGCGGCTCGCCCTGACGCTCGCCGCACAGCGCCGCCAGGCGCAGGAAGCGGCCGTGGCGGCGATCCTGTCGCCGCGCTACACCGATGCCGTGCTCGGGCTGCTGCACTGGTTCGAGGGCAGCGGCTGGCGCGCGGGCGGCAACACCGGCGAACTCGACCGCCCGATCCGCGACATCGCGCCGGAGCTGCTCGAGCGGTGCTTCTACAAGGCCGGACGCCGAGCCCGCCGGTTTGCCCGCCAATCGGCGGTTCAGCGTCACGATTTGCGCATCGCCCTCAAAAAGCTGCGCTACGCCGCCGAGGCGTTCGCCGGGCTGTACCACGCCGCCGAGGTTCAGCCGTTCATTCAGCGGCTCAAGCGGTTGCAGGACGATCTCGGCGACCTCAACGACGTCCGTGTAGGGCTCGACATCGTCGCCGCGATGACCGAGCCCGGCCGGCGCATGACCGGCGTCGGCCTCGCGGGACGCCGCGTGCTGGCCTGGAACAAGCGCCGCCTGGCCGGCCACGAGGCCCAGATACGCGCGCACCTGGACGACCTGGTCCACGCAACGCCGTTCTGGTGGCCCTAGTCTAGGCAACATCACCACTGTAGGGCGGAAAAGCGCAGCGCCTTCCGCCGGCACGCGCCGGGATTGAGATTGGATTGGGAGTGGCGGAAGGCGCTACGCTTTTCCGCTCTACGGTACTGATGGCTGAGCGGCGCTCAGGCGAAGCGCGGCATCACCTCGCGGGCGAAAAGCCGCATCGATTCGAGCGCCGCATCGAACGGCATCAGGTTGAAGTTGACCTGCAGCGAGGCGTGCTCGAAGCCGCCGAAATCATCGTGCATTCGCGCCACCGTGGCGGCGATTTCGTCGGGCGTGCCGACCCAGGCGGCGCCGGTCGTCATCTGATCCTCGGCGTTCGAGGCGCGCAGGCCGGCGATAATGTTGTCGTAGCCGGGATAATCCTGCGATGTACGGCCGTCGAGCCAGTCGCTCGCCGCGTCGACCAGCGAGCGCAGATAATTGTCGATCAGCGGCGCGGCAATCGCCCGCGCCTTGCCGCCGTCAGGGTCGCAGAACATGTGAAAGGCGATCATCACCTCGCCGTCGCCGGGATGGCCGGCGGCCTTCCAGGCATCGCGGTAGGCGGCGAGCAGCGGCCGCATCTTGCCCGCGACAAAGGCGATCGCCATCACCGAATACCCCATTCTTCCGGCATACTCGAAGGATTCTGGCGTGTTCAGCGCCGCGACGTAGAATTTCGGCCGCGGCTTTTGCGTCGGGCGCGGCAGCGAAGTGGTGTTCTCGATTTGGTGGAAGCGGCCGCGATGGGTGACCCCCTCCTCGCGCAACAGCAAATCGACCTGCTCGATCCCCTCGCGAAACCGCGCCACCGACTCGTCCGGCGAGCGGCCAAAGCGGCGGAATTCGTGCGGCAGAAAGGCGCGCGCAAACCCGACATCGAGCCGGCCGCCCGACAGCGCGTCGAGCATCGCGATCTCGGCGGCGAGCTTTAGCGGGTTGTTGAAGGCGGGCAGCACCGCGCCGGTAACCAGCCGCGCCTGCCGCGTCCGCTGCGCCGCGGCGGCGAGGAACACGATCGGGTTCGGGCTGTATCCGCCGTAATAGTGGAAGTAATGCTCGACGATGCGGATATGCGAAAAGCCGAGCCGGTCGGCCTCCTCGGACAGGTCGAGCGCGTCGCGGAAATAGGCCTCGGCCGACCGCTCCTCGGGCCGCACATCGGGAAAGAACTGGACGCCGAATTGCATCAGCGCCGCCGCTGTCGGACCCGCCTCACCGCGCCTGACCGCCGATGATGACGCGCAGCTGCGCCGCCAGCTCGTCGCGCCGATAGGGCTTGCCGAGCACCGGCATGTCGGCGGGCAGCCCGTGCTCCTTGGCCAGCGCCGCGCCGGTATAGCCGCTGGTCAGCAGCACCTTGATCGACGGCCGCAGCCGCCGCGCCTCGCCGGCCAGCTCGGCGCCGTTGATGCCGCCGGGCATGACGATGTCGGAAAACAGGATGTCGATGTTCTCCGGCCCCTTGACGATCTCCAGCGCCTCGCGGCCGTTATGGGCCCCGAGCACGCGATAGCCGAGGTCGCCCAGGCTCTCGACCGCGGTCGCCAGCACTCCTTCGTCGTCCTCTACGACGAGGATGGTCTCGCTGCCGGTCGCGGTGCGCAGCGGCAGCACGTCGCGGCGCACGATCTCCATCGGCCGCTGGCTCGACCGCGGCAGATAGAGCTTCACCACCGTGCCGATGCCGAGTTCGCTGTAGATCTTGACGTGGCCGCCCGATTCCTTGGCGAAACCGTAAACCTGGGAAAGCCCCAGCCCCGACCCCCGGCCGACATCCTTGGTGGTAAAGAACGGCTCGAACACGTGCGGCAGATCCTTGTCGGCGATGCCCATGCCCTTGTCGCTGACCGCGACGAGGACATAGGGGCCGGGCTTCACCTCCGGGTTCTCGGCGGCATAGGCCTCGTCGAGCACGACATTCTGCGTCTCGACCACGATCGGGCCGCCGTCGCTCAGCGCGTCGCGGGCGTTGACGACGAGGTTGAGCACCGCCGCCTCGAACTGCACCTGGTCGACATGGCTCGGATCGAGCCGGGATCGAGGTCGAGCTCGACATCGACCGTCTCGCCCACCGCGCGGCGCATCAGCCCTTCGAATTCGAGCAGCAGCCGGTTGAGGTTGAGCGTCTCCGGCCGCATCACCTCGCGGCGGGAGAACATCAGCAGCTGGTGGGTCAGCCGCTCGCCGCGCGTCGTCGCCCGCAACGCCGCCTCGGCGAGCCGCTTGACCCGCGCATCGTCCTTGACGCTGCGCAGGATCATGTCGAGGTTGCCGGTGACCGCGGTCAGCAGATTGTTGAAATCATGGGCGACCCCGCCGGTCATCTGCCCCACCGCCTCCATCCGTTGGGCATGGCGCAGCGAGTCTTCGGCCACCTTGCGCCGCTCCATCTCGGCTTGAACCGCGGCGTTCGCCCGGTCGACCTCCTTGCTGCGCCGCATCGCGATGTAGGTGAGGCCGATCAGGCCGAGCATCGCCGGAAAGCCAAAGATTAGGTGGCTGCCCATCAGCCGCAGCCAGCCGTTGACCACCGCCGAATAGGCCAGCCCGACCGTGACATAGACCGGATAGTCGGCGACCTTGCGGTAGGAGAAGATCCGGTGCGAGCCGTCGATTTCCGAATAGGTGTCGTACGAGCCGAATTCGGGATATTTCGCGATGTTCTTGCGGAATTGGCTTTCCGGGCTCAACACGCGCCCGACCTGGTCCTCGCCCGGAAAGCGCACCAGCACCGCCCCGTCGGCGCGCGACATGTTGAGCAGGTACTCCTTGGAGTCGATCACCACCTCGGAATAGTCGACAAAATTGCCGAGTTGCATCGAGACGAAGATCAAATTGGTCATCCCCTCATGGGGCGCGTTGGGTTTGTACCGGGCGACGATGAAGCCCAGCTTGCCGGTATAGGCGCCACGCGCCACCGAGCTGATGAACAGCGGGCCGTCCGCGCGCTCGACGGTCAGATACGACCGCTCGGTGAGCTTCACCGGCGGGGCCGGAAACGCGAGATTGTTGGCGACGACGTTGCCGTCGGGACCGATCAGGCCGACCACCGCGATCCGCGGCCGCGTACCCAGATCCTGCAGCATCCGGTGCAGCTCGGCAGAGCGCGCGATGGTCGGCCAGTCCATATCGTCGGTGCGCTCGGCGATCTGGCCGAGGATCAGCTCGGCGGTCTCGAAGACCTTTTGCGCATGCTGGTTGATCGCGTTGGTGGCATTGGTGACGCGGCCGCGCGCCGCGCTGAAGGCCTCGACATAATTGAGCCAGGCGGCGCCGCAGAACAGCACCACCGGCACGATCGCGACCGCGACCACCAGCCAGCGCAACAGGGGGGTGGTTCCCTCATGGCGGACGACGGCGCCGGCTTGGGTTTCGGCCATGCGGCGTCCGTCAGCCAGGCGCGGCCGGCGCGCGCCGGCCTGCATGCCCCGGAGTCGGCACAATCACTCGGCGGCGGCGACGCCGACCGGGCAGCTGACACCGGTGCCGCCGAGGCCGCAATAGCCGAACGGGTTCTTCGCCAGATATTGCTGGTGGTAGTCCTCGGCGAAGTAGAAGGGCGGCGCTTCGCGAATTTCGGTGGTGACCGCGCCATAGCCGGCGCCGCTCAGGCGCGGCTGAAAGCGCTCGCGTGAAGCTTCGGCGGCCCGCAGCTGCTCCGGCGAATAGGTGTAGATCGCCGAGCGGTACTGGGTCCCGACATCGTTGCCCTGGCGCATGCCCTGGGTCGGGTCGTGGCTTTCCCAGAAGATCTTCAGTAGGCCGTCATAGCTGATCGTCTTCGGGTCGAAGACGACGAGCACGGCCTCGGTATGCCCGGTGAGGCCGCTGCACACTTCCTCATAGGTCGGGTTCGGGGTCGAGCCGCCGGCATAGCCGACCGCGGTGGTCCACACCCCCGGCGCCTCCCAGAACTTGCGCTCGGCCCCCCCAGAAGCAGCCCAGCCCGAACACCGCCGTCTCCAGACCCGCCGGGTATGGACCTTCGAGCGGGTTGCCGTTGACGAAATGGCGCGGCGGCACCGGCATCCTGATCGCCCGGCCGGGCAGGCACTGCTCGGGCGGCGGGACTTCGAGCTTCTTGCGCATCATGCCGAACATGGCCGTTCTCCCACGTTTACCGCCGTGAATACCTACTCTAACACGGAGGTCGCGGAGGAGGCACGGAGGGCACGGAGATTTTCGACGCGCAGCGTCAAAATTCACAATGAGACGGTGAGGTCCCGAGGTGCCGCGGCACGGCGTCTCGCCGCCTCGCCGCCTCATTGTCGAAATACGAGGCCGCGCCGTGCGCGGTCGAAAGGCTCCGCGACCTCCGTGCCTCCTCCGCGACCTCCGTGTAAAATCTAGGGCGCGCCGAGCCAATCGAGCGTCGCCTCGTCCTCGAGCCGCATCAGCCGCTCGTAAAGCCGCATGCCGCCGGCGCCCATGGTCTTGCGGGTGAGGCGGGCGAACTTGTCGGGCAGCTCGCCGGCTTCGAGCATCCCGCCGCTCTCATGGCGCTCGAATTCGCGCCCGTCGGCGAGGGCGACGGTGACATGGCTGCCCGTTGCGCCATGCCCGTGCCCGCCGCCCGCTTCCGGCACCAGCTTGATCTTGCGGCACAGCGCGCGGATCGCCGGGTCGGCGAGCGCGGCCAGATCGTAGCTTTCTGGGTCGCGCGCCTCGCGGAACAGCGCCAGCGCGACGCAGAACGGGATCGAATATTGCGCCAGCATCAGGTCGGGCGGCTCGAGGATGTTGTGGCGCTCGACCATGCGCGGGGTGCCGGTGACGGTGATCGCCGCCACCTCGCCGCCGGCAAACCCGTGCGCCGCCTGCAGGTCGCGCACGGCCCTCACCGCCGGGTGGGCGGTGGCGTGGCAGGGGTAGCGCTTCAGCACCGCGCTCATCGTCACGAAATCGCTGCCGAGGCCGCGGGTCAGGTGCGTCTCGTCCCATTCGGTGCAGAACACCCGCAGAAACCCGAACTCGCCTTCGATCACCGTGCGCGGCGCCTCGAACCCGCCGGCGGCGAGGCTTGCCGCCATCACCCCGGCCTCCGAGGCGCGCCCGAGATGCAGCCGCTTGACCATGCCGCCATCGCCCTTGGCGAATTCGAGCAAGCCGCCGGCGAGCGACCCGGCAATGCCGATCGCGTTGGTCATTTGCCGCTCGTCGAGCCCCAGCAGCAGCCCGCAGGCGACCGCCGCGCCGAACGGGCCGGTGGTGCCCGGCGCATGAAACCCGCGCGCCTCGTTGGTGTGGCCGGTGGCGCGGCCGATGCGGATCATCACCTCGTTGCCCGCGACCACAGCGGCGATCAGCGCCTTCCCGCCAATTCCCCTGGCCGCCCCGACCTCCTGCGCCACCGCCAGCGCCGGCGGCAGCACGGTCGCGCCGGGATGCGCGCCGGCGCCGGGCCGTGTCACGCTGTCGAGCTCGAACGCATGCGCCAGCGCCCCGTTGGCCAGCGCCGCCGCCGGCGCCTGCACCGCAGTGCCGCCGCCGAGGATGCGGCTGGTCCCGCCCGGCCCGGTGCGCTCGGCATAGTCGATGACGATGCGGCTCCAGG
Organism: Alphaproteobacteria bacterium; assembly: GCA_038228485.1. Classification (GTDB taxonomy): domain Bacteria; phylum Pseudomonadota; class Alphaproteobacteria; order ATCC43930; family CGMCC-115725; genus DATARH01. The sequence goes on along the minus strand of JBBRPG010000040.1, from coordinate 3,376 downwards.
GCATGTCGCTGCCGCAGATGCAGGCCGCGACCGTGTCGGCGATAATGTCCTTCGCCTGCGCGACGACCGCTTCCGGCAGGTGCTCGTACTTCAGCCCTGCCGCATATCGCGCGAGCTGCACGGTTTCGTTGGCCATCGCCGCCTCCCACGGATCGTTGCCGCGATCCTAGGCCGCCTTGCTGCGATCGTCATGCACGCGAAAGCGGGACTCGCGGAAATCGCCACGCCCTTGCTAATGTCGCGGTGCGCCCGGCTTCCGGGCAGCGGATTTGCAGCGATGAGGGGTAGCGATGATGGCCTACGAAGGAATGATTGCAGAGACCGTCACGATCAGCGGCAACAAGGGCGAGCCGGTTTCGGCCTATGTGGCGCGGCCGCTGGGCGCCGGCCCGTTTCCCGGCATGGTGCTGATCCATCACATGCCCGGCTGGGACGAGTGGTATCGCGAGTGCACCCGCCGGTTCGCGCATCACGGCTACGCGACGATCAGCCATAACCTCTATCACCGCTTCGGCGAAGGCAAAGCCGACGACGTCGCGGCCAAGGCGCGCGCCGAAGGCGGCGTGGCCGACGACCAGATGATCGGCGACACCGAAGGCGCGGTGCAGTGGCTCAAGGCGCAGCCCTGGTCCAACGGCAAGGTCGGGCTGTTCGGCACCTGCTCGGGCGGGCGGCAGACCTTCCTCTTCGCCTGCAAGTCCAAGAGCATCGATTGCGCAATCGAGCTGTGGGGCGGCCGCGTGGTGCAGGACGACCTGACCCCGAAACAGCCGGTGTCGCCGATCACGTTGACCAAAGACCTGTCGTGCCCGCTGCTCGGCCTGTTCGGCAACGAGGACCGCTCGCCGACCCCGGAGCAGGTCGACCAGCACGAGGCCGAACTCAAGAAGGCCGGCAAGACCTACGAGTTCCACCGCTACGACGGCGCCGGCCACGGCTTTTTCTACTACGACCGGCCGGCCTACCGCATCGAGCAGGCGCTCGACGGCTGGCAGAAGGTGTGGGCGTTCTGCGAAAAGCACTTGGCCAAATAGCAAGCTGAGGCGGCGCTGCGATGTGTACCTCGATCGTCGAGATCGTCAGCGCCGCCGGCGCCGGCAAGAGCGCGGGCGGGTGGATCGATCTGACCCACTCCGTGGTGTCCTACGACCACCCGCACCACGCCCTGCTGGAGGAGGCGATCACCATCGATTTCGTCAACGCCGCGCTCGGCCCCGAAGCGCGGGTCGCGGTCGAGCTCACGCTGGACGCCGCCAAGGAGCTGACCGCCGCCCTGACCCGCGCAATCGCCGCCGCCGAAATCGAGGAGGCCGGCAGGCGGCGCGGCACGTAGGCTCGTCGGGCGGCTGAAGCGGTTGCCGGCGAACTCTTGCCGGCGCCGCTTTGCGACACGGCGCGGCGACGTCACCTGCTGCGCTTCCCGGCGAAGGCCGGGACCCACCCCGCCGCTGCGCAACGGCGCCCGCACCGACCCGGCGGCGAAGCAACTCGGATAATTTCGAGCGCTGCACTACGATGGGTCCCGATTTTCGTCGGGAAGCGGGAAACACACATGCAAATCGCCGAGCGGGATGTGATCGTCGTCGGGGCCGGCAATGCGGCGACCTGCGCGGCCTTGTCGGCGCGCGAGAACGGGGCCTCGGTGCTGATGCTGGAGATCGCGCCGCAGGACGCGGCCTGCGGCAACTCGGCGTTTACCGGCGGCGCGTTCCGCATCGTCTATCACGGCTTTGACGACCTCGCCGCCCTCATCCCCGACATGAGCGACCACGAGCTCGCCAATGTCGATGTCGGCACCTACACCGCCGAGCAGTATTACGACGATGTCGGGCGGCTGACCGAATGGCGCTCCGACCCCGACCTCACCGAAATTCTCATCACCCAGAGCTTCGAAACCGGCAAGTGGATGCGCGCCAAAGGCGTGCGGTTCCAATTGGGCCTCGGCCGCCAGGCGTTCCAGGTGGATGGCAAGTTCAAGTTCTGGGGCGGGCTCGCCTGCCATATCTGGGGCGGCGGCAAGGAGCTGATGAAGGCGCTGCACGCGACCCGCGAGCGCGAGGACATACCGGTCTACTACCAGACCCCGGCGTTGGCCCTGCTGCAAGGCGACAACGGGGTCGAGGGCGTCCGCGTCCGCCTGCCCAAATCCCAGGGGGGCCGCACCGTCGACTTGCGTTCGAAGGCAGTGATCCTCGCCTGCGGCGGGTTTGAGGCCGACGCCGAGATGCGCGCCCGCTACCTCGGCCCCAACTGGGATTTGGCCAAGGTGCGCGGCACCAAATACAACACCGGCCAGGGGCTGAAGATGGCGCTCGACATCGGCGCCGCGCCGGCTGGGCACTGGTCGGGCTGCCATGCGGTGCAGTGGGATTTGAACGCCCCGCCGGTCGGCGACCTCGATGTCGGCGACCGCTTTCAAAAGCACGGCTACCCGTTCGGCATCGTCGTCAACGCCCACGGCAAGCGCTTTATCGACGAGGGGCTCGATTTCCACTCCTACACCTACTCCAAATACGGCCGTGAGGTGATGAACCAGCCCAACCTGTTCGCCTGGCAGGTCTTCGACCAAAAGACCTTGCACCTCCTGCGCGACGAGTACCGCATCGCCCGCTGCACCAAGGAAAAGGCCGATACCTGGGAGGAGCTCGTCGCCAAGATGGAGGGGGTCGACCCCAAGGGCTTTCTCGACACCATCCGCGAATTCAACGCCGCGCCGCGCCCGGACGCGGCGTTCAACCCCAATGTGCATGACGGGCTGCGCACCAACGGCCTGGCGATCGACAAGACCAACTGGGCGCAAAAGCTCGATACGCCGCCCTACGAGGCCTATGGCGTGACCGCCGGGGTGACGTTCACCTTCGGGGGGCTCCAGGTGTCGAACGACACCGAGGTGCAGGACGCCGCCGGCGCCGCCATCCCCGGATTATTCGCGGCCGGCGAGATGATCGGCGGCCTCTACTACCACAACTACGCCAGCGGCACCGGCCTGATGGCCGGCGGCGTGTTCGGGAGGATCGCGGGCCGGTCAGCGGCGGCGTATGTGAAGATGCGTTGACTGAAATAACGTTCATTCGAATTGGTGAGGAGGTTGCGATGCCTGAACCCGAACGCATCGACCGCCGCCGGGCGGCGCTGATTGCTTACGATGTGTGCCGGCGGGCGCTGACCCCGGCGGATCCCGTCCGGCGGGCGGCGATGCGCCCGGTGCTCGACGCCTGGGTGCGGATGATCGCGGCGGCGCGGGCGGCCGGCGTGCCGGTGATCTACACCACGCCGGTCAGCCGCGCCGACGGCGCCGACGTGGTCATGCTGCCGACCGATCTCTCGGCGGAAACCGGGGTGCCGCCGCTCACCAACGGCGTCGAGGGCTCGCCGG
>JBBRPG010000039.1:0-25226 GCA_038228485.1 Alphaproteobacteria bacterium | reverse complement strand
TGGGTGCCGCCATCGGTGACGAACTTCTGCGCGGCGGCGACCGCGACATAGGGCTGGACGCTGTCGGTGCCGCGCCCGCCGGAATTGAGGTCGAACCCGCGAGCGCCTGTCTCGTCAAAGCCGCCTTCGGAGAGATGCTGAAACTGCACCCCGGCCTTCGGGGTCACGGTGGCGAGGCCGCCGCCAAAGCCTTGCAGCTGGAGCGGCCGGCTCCATTGCGCCGCCGCCGTTGCCTCGTTGCCGCCATGGCTCTCGGTGGCGGTGCCGATCCCGGTGAGGCTGCGGCTGGTGCTGAACGAATCGTGCGCATAACCCGCCGTGGCGGTGAGCAGGTTGCCCTCCCACCAGGTGCCGCCATAGAGCGCCAGGCGGGCGGTGTCGATCGTGCCATTTGCGGTGGAGTGCTCGTCGACCGTGCTGCGCAGATACCCGCCGGCGATGCCGAGATAGAGGTTCTCCGCCACGGGACGGTCGAACCCGGCCAAGAACCCGCCGGCAGAGCCGCTGAAACCGGGCGCGGCAGAGTTGCCGTTGACCGTGGCGAACCCGCCGACGCCGCGGAACCAGGCGCCTTCGGTCGCCGCCGGCAGCGCCGAGGCCACGGCACTCAGCGACGCCGCGCCGCCGGCCTGGGCGTACTGTACGGGCGCCGCGGCGGCCGCGGCGACTTGCCCGTCGGCGATTCCTGCCTGACGATTGCCGAGCCGGTCGAGGATGATGCCGTTGGCCCGCTGGCCGTTCAGCGCCGCGATGCTGCTGGCGGCGGTGTAAATCGTGTCGTTGGTTGGCGCGATGACGATAACCGTCGGCGGCGCCAGTGCTTCGGCCGGTGGCGGCGCTGGCGCCGGGGTTGCTGGGTTGGCGAGCGGCAGCGCCGGGGTCGCTGGGTTGGCGGGCGGCGGCGCTGGCGCCGGGGTCGCTGGGTTGGCCAGCTGCAGCGTCACATCGGCGGGGTTGATCAGCACGGTCTGGGCGAGCCCGCTCGGATTGGTCCCGGTGACGGTGGCGAAGCCGCCGCGAATGCTCGCCGCGGTCAGCAGCGTGTAGTTGCGCACGGTGTAGACCCCGGGATCGAAGATCAGCGCCAGCCTGCCGGCGAGGCTTGCCGTACCTCTGACCGCGAGCTGCGAGGCCGCGGTCGGGCTCACCTCGATCTGTAGAGTCCCGGCGCTCGCCTGCACGAAATTGCCGCCTACGGTCAGCGTGCCGATCGAGCCGCCGGGCGCCACGATGCCGCCAGTGTTGGCGAGGGCGCCGACCGTCCCGAGTCCGGTCAGCGTGCCGCCACTCTGTACGATCACCGTACCGCCGAGATTGGCGCCCGGCGCCGCGTCGGGACCGATCGCCAACGTGCCGGCGCCTACGGTCGTCGTGCCGGCAAAGGCGCTGCTGTTGCCGGTCAGGCGTAAAGGTGCCCGTCCCTTGCTTGTTGAGACCTCCGCTGCCGGTAAACGAGCCGCCGAAGCTGGTCGAATTGGCGGTGCCGAACGTCAGGGTATTGACGCCGACCGATACCGTGCCGCCGGCGCCGGCCAGATTATTGATCGCTTGGTTGCCACCGCCGGAGATGTCGAAGGTGCCGCCCGCCGTCAGGTTGATCCCGGTGCTTGCCGCCAGCGAGCCTCCGGGACCCAGCGCCAGAGTGCCGGCGTTGATCGTCGTCGCCCCGGTATATGTCTCGATAGCGGCCAGGGTCAGCGTGCCGAGACCTTGTTTGGTGACGCCGCCACCGCCGGAGAGCGGCGAGGCTAACGCCACATTATTCCCGTTGGTGTCGAAGGCGCCGCCGGCGGCGCCGAGGGGGGCCAGCTGTCCGGAAATATCGGTGGTCGTGCCGGCGGCCCACTGCAGCCCGCCGCCGTCGAGCGTGATGTTGCCGGTTCCGAAATTGGCGGCGGCGTTGAAATTGATGAGCCCGCTGTTGATCGTGGTGCCGCCGCTATAGGTGTTGGCGCCGGTCAGGGTCAGCGTGCCGGTCCCGATCTTGACCAGCGACGCGCCGGCGCCGCCGTTGGTGCCGCCGTCGCCGAGCTCGCCGCTGACCGTCGTCGACAGATTGTTGCTGCCTACGGTGAGCTGGTTGGCGCCGAGGAAGAAAAAGCCCGACCCCTCGATCGATCCGGCGCTGATCTTGTTGTCGTTGTTGGGGCCGGTCGTTCCCGAGAAGTCGAAGGTGCCGCCGCCGGAATTGATCAGCCGTGCCGAACCTGGGCTGGCGTTGTCGCCGAAATCCGTCTCCGCGCCGGCATTATTGGTGATTGTGGCGTTGCCGCCGGTGGCGTTGCCCGTGAATTGGGTGAGCGAGCCGGCGTTGGTGGTGATAGACGCGTTGCCGGCGGTGCTGCTGTCGGCGAACGACAGCAGGAAGCGGCCGGCGTTGGTGACGATCGCCGCATTCGCCGCCGTGCTGTTCTGGCTGAACGTGATAAAGCCGGTATTGCTGATGGCGGAGGTCGCAGCACTGCTGTTGTCTTCGAAGAAGACGCCGGTGAAATTATTGTTGATCTTGGCGTTCGCCGCGGCGGTGTTGCCTTGAAAGTCCAGGCCGCCGGTGAACGTGGGCGCAAACGAGGAATTATTGACGATGCCCCGGCCGGTCAGGGTGAACGAGCCGCGGAAGGTATAGGCCGGCGCGCCGGCGTTGAACTGCAGCGTATCCAGCGTGCCGCCGTTGGCGATCGTCGTTGTATTGGAAAGCCCGAATGATGCCGTGCCGGTCGGCACGGTGGCCGGCGACCAATTGCTGTTGTTGTCGAACCTGTTGTTGGCGGGGTTCAAGAGCCATGTCGCGTCCTGGGCGTGGGCGACGCTGGCGCAACCGACCGTAGCGGCGAACGGCACAGCGAAAAGCGCCTGCCATGCGCGAATGCTACCTGAACGCATTATGCCTACCCTACCGGTACGCGAAAAGATCGCCGGTGATGAACGTGGCTTTCTAACATCTGCCGCGGGATGAGGAAACTGCGGCGGCATTGCCCTTGCCTCATGGCCCCGGGTAAGTTGCGCGTGACCCCGTGCCGCGGGAGACATCGCCCTTTGGAGGCAAGATGCTCGGTCGCCCGAACACCGCCCTGTCGCAGATTCACTTGCAGATCATGTGGTCGCGCCTGATTGCCGTCGTCGAGGAGCAGGCGCAGACCCTGGTGCGCACCGCGTTCTCGACCCCGGTGCGCGAGGCCGGCGACCTCTCGGCCGGGGTCTTCGACCGCGACGGCAAGATGCTGGCGCAGGCGGTGACCGGCACTCCCGGCCACGTCAACTCGATGGCCGCGGCGGTCAAGCATTTCCTCGATGCCTTCCCGTTGAAGACGATGAAGCCGGGCGACCACTACATCACCAACGATCCGTGGCTGACTTGCGGGCATCTGCACGACCTGACGGTGGTCAGCCCCACCTTCTTGCAGGGCGAGCCGGTCGGCCTCTTCGCCTCGACCGTGCATGTCGTCGATATCGGCGGGCTCGGCATGGGGCCGGACGGGCGGCAGGTGTTCGAGGAGGGCCTCGCCATCCCACTGATGGCGCTCGCCCGCGAAGGCCGCATGAACGAGGATTTGATGGGCATCATTCGCGCCAATGTGCGCGAGCCGCTGCAGGTCGAGGGCGACGTCTACGCGCTCGCCGCCTGCAACGACGAAGGCAGCCGCCGCCTCGTCGAGATGATGGAGGAGTTCGGCATCGCCAATCTCGACCGGCTGGGCGAGCACATCATTGAGACCTCGCGCGCTGCGACCCTGGACCGGATCCGCCTGCTCAGGCCCGGCAAATACAAGAATGTCGTGCACATGGACGGCTACGACCGGCCGCTGACCCTGGCGGGCGAAATGACGATCGGCGGCGACGGCATCCATGTCGACTACGCCGGAACTTCGCCGGCCAGCGCCTTCGGCATCAACGTCGTAATGAACTACACGCTGGCCTACACCGCGTTCGGGGTGAAGTGCCTGGTCGCGCCCGAGGTGCCCAACAACGCCGGCTCGCTGGCGCCGATCACCGCCAGCGCGCCTGACGGGTGCCTTTTGAACGTCAAGCGCCCGCGCGCTGTGGCGGCGCGGCACACCGTCGGCCACATGCTGCCCGATGTCGTGTTCGGCTGCCTGCACCAGGTAATGGACGGCGGCGTCCCGGCCGAGGGGGCGTCGTCCTTGTGGAACCCGCAGATCTACGGCGGCGCCGATGTCGCCGACGAGATGGGCGACGATGGCCACGAGGAGGTGCCGGCGTTCAGCACCGTCATCTTCCATTGCGGCGGCACCGGCGCGCGGCCGGGCAAGGACGGGCTCGACGTCACCGCGTTCCCCTCCGGCGTTCGCACGATCCCGGTCGAAGCGACGGAAGCGGTGGCGCCGGTGATGTTCCGCCGGCGGGAGTTCCGCGAGGGCTCGGGCGGCATCGGCAAGTTCCGCGGCGGGCTTGGCCAGGTCATCGAGCTGGGCGGCGCCGACGCCATGCCGGTGGCGATGCTGTGCAATTTCGAGCGCATCAACAACCCCGCCCGCGGCCGCGACGGCGGCGGGCTCGGCGCGCCGGGGCAGGTGACCCTGGTCTCGGGCAAGGCGATCCGCTCGAAGGGCCGCCAGACCATTCAGGGCGGCGATTTCATCCGGCTGGAGCTGCCGGGCGGCGGCGGGTTTGGCGACCCGGTGACGCGCGATCCCGATCAGGTCGCGCTCGATGTCGCCGACGGCCTCATCACCGCCGAGACCGCGCGCAGCGACTACCGCGTCGCGCTCGCCGCCGACGGCAAAGTCGATTCGGCGGCGACGGCGACATTGCGCGCCGCCTGATTGCCGGTGCTGACCGCTTCGGCGCCGCCGTTGCAGGATTGGCACGAGTTCTTTGCCCTTATCGGCACCGCGGCGGCAACGCTGATCGGGGCGATGTTTGTGGTCGTGTCGATCGGCATCGGCTTTCTCACCCGCGACCACACGACGGCAACCCACGCCTTTTTGACATCGACCGTAACCCACCTGTCGGTCGTGCTGTTTGGCGCGGCTTTGACCGTGGCGCCGAGGCTCGACTGGGTTGCGTTCGGTACGATCGTCGGCATCGCCGGAGCTGGCGGACTGGCCAATTCGGTGCGGATTATCGCCGGCTTTCGCCAGCACACCGGAACCGATCGCAGCGACTGGCTCTGGTATGCGATGTTTCCGCCGGTCGCCTACGCTGCATTGCTGGCGTCTGCGGTGGCGGCCTTCCGCGGCGCTGGGTTGAGCCTTGACCTGCTGGCGATTTCGCTCGCCTTTCTGTTGCTCGTCGGCATCCGCAATTCTTGGGACATGATCGTCTTTCTAGTCACCCTGTCGCGCGATTGAGCGGCAACGTGGGAGGATGGATGTTGGGGTCGTTGCGGACCGCCTTGCTGGCGGCCGCGCTAAGCATTGCAGCCGGCGGCGCATGGGCGCAGGACGCGGTAAAGGTCGGCGCGATCTATCCGCTGACCGGAGGCTTGGCCGGTGCGGGAGGCCGCGCCAAAGCGGCGATCGAGATCGGCGCCGACATCGTCAATTCTCCGCACCCGGGGCTGGAAAAGCTGCCGCTCGGCGCGGGCAAGGGCTTGCCGCACCTCAACGGCGCCAAGATCGAAATCGTCTTCGCCGACCATCAGGGCAACCCCTCGGTCGGGCAGAGTCAGGTCATGCGGCTGGTTTCGCACGACAAGGTTGCAGCGCTGATCGGCGCTTATCAATCGCCGGTGACGCTGGCGGCGAGCGCGGCGGCGGAACGTCTCGGCGTTCCGTTCCTGGTCCCCGAAGCCGGGGCGCCGGCCATCACCGGCCGCGGCTTCAAGGGGGTTTTCCGCACAACCCCGGTCGGCGCGGATTTCGCCGCGGGCGACGCCCGGTTCCTTGCCGAGCTAAAGCAGGCCGGCCAAAAAATCCAGACCGTCGCTTTCGTCGTCGAAGCCGGCGATGACGCCACTGCGGCGTCCGCGCCCGTCCGCGATGCGCTCAAGGCGGCCGGGTTCGAAGTCGCCGCCGATATCGGCTATGCGGCGAACGCGACCGACCTCGCGCCGCTGGTGTCGCAACTGCGCGACCAGAAGCCCGGTGCCGTGATCTTCGTCGGCGCTACCGCCGGCGCGGTGCTTTTCATCAAGACGATGAAGACGCTCGATTACCGGCCGCCGCTGCTGATCGACACCGGTGCCGCATTTTCCGACCCGGCCTTCGTCGCTTCGGTCGGCAACCTCGCGCAAGGGGCCATCGCCCACAGCGCCTGGAACCTCGGCCCCCCGGGCAACGCCACCGCAATCGTCAACGATCTCTACAAGGCCAAGACCGGGCAGAACCTCGACGACACGGCCGCGCGGATCATGCAGGGGTTTTTGGTGCTGGCGGAGGCGATCGACCGCGCCGGCTCGGCGGAGCCCGCGGCGATCCGCAAGGCGCTGCGGGAAATCGACCTCAAGCCCGACCAGCTGATCGTCGGCTATCGCGGGGTCAAATTCGACGAGACCGGGCAGAACGCGCTGGCCGGGTCCTACCTGATCCAGCTGCGCGGCAAGGATTACATAGCGGTCTGGCCGCAGGGAGCGGCGGCGAAACTGGAACTGCCCTACAAAGGCTGGCAGTAAGCGCCGCTACCAGAAGGTTTTTACGGCATAGAGGGCAATGGTTCGGTCCGCGGTCACGATCGGCAGATTGTCGGCGACCGACTGAGCAATGAGTAGCCGATCGAAGGGGGCGCGGTGGAGCAAGGGCAGTGACTCTAAAGCCCCCAGATGCGCGTAGGTTATCGGCAGTAGCGCAAACTCTTCGTCCCGCAGAACCGTTGCAAAGTCATGCGGAAACCGCAGTTTCCCCAGCCCCCTTTTGATCGCAATCTCCCAAAGCGATCCGACACTGACGGAAATATCGTTGGTGTCGGCTGCGATTGCCTCGCGGGCGACATCGGACAACTTTGTGGGATCGCTAACCCACCACAGCAGGCAGTTGGCATCGATCAGCAATCTCATAGGGGAGCTTCGAACAATTCGGTAATTTCCTCGTCGGTGAATTCGAAGTCGGGGCCAATCCAGACTTGGCCTTTCAGACGGCCTGGCACGCGCGGTTTGCGTTTTTTCTGTACGGGCACCAGATGGACCAGTGGTTCACCGTTGCGGGCGATAACCACTTCCTCGCCGGCCAGCGCGCGTTCGACAAGGCGCGACAGCGAGCTTTTCGCCTGATGCATGTTGACCGTTTCCGCCATCGCACCCACCTTTAGCTAGCTTAGCTAATCGCATTTTGTCGAGGCATGTCCCAGTGTCAAGTGACAGCCCGCGGCTTCAGGCGGAGGGACGGCGCATGAAATGGCCGGTCGAGCGTGCGCCCTACGCCTCGCAACCGGAGCAGACCCGCGGCCGTCTTCATCCCGAGCCGGAGCATGAGATGCGCTCGCCGTTCCAGCGCGACCGCGACCGCATCATCCACTCGACCGCGTTTCGCCGCCTGAAACACAAGACGCAGGTCTTCGTCTATCACGAGGGCGACCATTACCGCACCCGGCTGACCCACAGCCTCGAAGTGGCGCAGATCGCCCGCGACGCGAGCCGCACGTTGGGCCTCGACGAGGACCTCGCCGAGACGGTCGGCCTAGCGCACGACCTCGGCCACACCCCGTTCGGCCATGCCGGCGAGGAGGCGCTCAACAACGTGATGGCTTCCTATGGCGGGTTCTCGCACAACGACCAGACCCTGCGCATCCTGACGCGGCTCGAGCACGGCTATGCCGAGTTCGACGGGCTCAACCTGACCTGGGAGACGCTCGAAGGCACGGTCAAGCACAACGGCCCGCTCGATGCGCCGCTGCCGCCGTCGATCGCCGAATACAATTCGCGCCATGATTTGCGCGTCGATACCTATCCGGGGCCGGAGGCGCAGGTTGCCGCGCTCGCCGATGACATCGCCTACAACAACCACGACATCGACGACGGCCTGCGCGCCGGCCTCTTCGCGGTCGCCGACCTTGCCGATGTGCCGCTGGTCGGGCCGGTGTTCCATGAGGTGACGCAGCGCTACCCCGGCCTCGACGAGCCGCGCCTCATCCACGAATCGGTGCGCCGTATGATCGACCGGATGGTGCGCGATATGGTCGCCGAGACCCGTTCGCGCCTCGCCGATGCGCGGGTCAAATCGGCCGACGACATCCGCGCGCTGGGCCGCCCGGTCGCGGCGTTTTCCGAGTCCATGCGGGAGAATGACCGGGCGCTGAAGCGTTTTCTCCACGAGCGGATGTATCGGCACTATCGGGTTAACCGCATGAGTCTAAAGGCGCGCCGGGTGGTGCACGAGCTGTTCGGGCTGTTCCTCGCCGAGCCGGAATGCCTGCCGAGCGAGTGGCGCGCGGCGGCCCAAACCGGCAGTGAGGCGGAGCGCGCGCGCATCGTCGCCGACTACCTCGCCGGCATGACCGACCGATTTGCCCTCGACGAGCATCGCCGCTTATTCGATATCTACGCGGCTGTATGACGACATCCCGATGAGTGACATTTTCGGCGATTTTCGCCGTTTGGTTATTGCTGCGCTGAACGATCTCGCGGCGGCGGGCGGCTTGCCTGCGGGCCTCGATTTCGCCCGCGTCGCGGTCGAGCCGCCGCGCGACCCGAGCCACGGCGACCTGTCGACCAACGCGGCTATGGTGCTGGCCGGGCAGGTCAAGCAGAACCCATTGGAATTGGCTGAGAAGATCGGCGCGGCGCTCGCCGGGCGCGAGTTGCACAGTGCCGGTTATACCGGTACGGGGTTCTCGGTCGCGGTGGCCAAGCCGGGGTTTCTCAACATCCGGCTCGATCCCGAAATCTGGCACGCGCATCTGCGTACGGTGCTCACTGCCGGCACGGCTTATGGCGACTCGCAGGTCGGTGCGGGCAAGCGAGTCAACGTCGAGTTCGTATCCGCCAACCCGACCGGGCCGATGCATGTCGGTCACGGGCGCGGTGCGGTGGTGGGCGACGCGCTGGCGGCCTTGCTCGCCAAGGCCGGGTTCGCGGTCGAGCGCGAGTATTACATCAACGATGCCGGCGCCCAGGTCGACATGCTCGCGCGGTCGCTGCACTTGCGGTACCGCGAGGCGCTGGGCGAGACCATCGATACGGTGCCGGAGGGGCTCTATCCCGGCGAATACCTGGTCGAGACCGGCCGCGCTCTGGCCGAGCGCGACGGCGACAAATGGCTCGGCAAGCCAGAAGGGGAATGGCTCCAGCCGCTGCGCGAGTACGCCGTCGCGGCGATGATGGCGCTGATCCGCAGCGACCTCGCGGCGATCGGCATCGAATTCGACCGGTTCTCGTCGGAGCGAGCGCTGGTCGAGGCCGGCGCGATAGACGATGCCCTCAAGGCGCTTGAAGAACGTGACCTCATATATACCGGCGTGCTCGAGCCGCCGAAGGGCAAGCTCCCCGACGATTGGGAGCCGCGGCCGCAACTGCTGTTCCGCGCCACCCAATTCGGCGACGAGGTCGATCGGCCGTTAAAGAAATCCGACGGCTCCTGGACCTATTTCGCCGCCGACATCGCCTATCATTTCGACAAGTACCGCCGCGGCGGCGAGACCATGATTGACGTCTGGGGCGCCGATCACGGCGGCTATGTCAAGCGCATGCAAGCCGCGGTGCAGGCGCTCACCGGCCAGAAGAACGCGCTCGACGTCAAGCTGACGCAGCTGGTCAATCTGTTCGACAACGGCCAGCCGGTGCGCATGTCGAAGCGCGCCGGCACCTTCGTCACCTTGCGCGAGGTCGTCGACGAGGTCGGCAAGGACGCCTTCCGCTTCATCATGCTCACCCGGCGCAACGACCAGACGCTCGATTTCGACTTCGCCAAGGTGACCGAGCAATCCAAGGACAACCCGGTCTTTTATGTTCAGTACGCCCATGCCCGCGCCTGCTCGGTGATGCGGCACGCGGCCGAGGAACTGCCGGGCGACGACCTTTCCGACGCGGCGCTGGCGGGGGCAAACCTGGCGCTGCTGTCGGACCCCACCGAGCTGGCGCTGATCCGCCAGCTGGCGAGCTGGCCGCGCATCGTCGAAAGCGCGGCCGAGGCGCATGAGCCGCACCGCATCGCCTTTTACCTGCAAGAGGTGGCGGCGCAGTTCCATCTATTGTGGACCAAGGGTAGGGACGAGGCGCAACTGCGCTTCATCATTTCGGGGGATCCCGGATTGACCCGGGCGCGGCTTGCGCTGGTGCGCGGCGTCGCGGTCGTGGTCGCGTCGGGGCTGGCGGTATTTGGGGTAACGCCGGCGGAGGAGATGTAAGCATGTCCTATCAGTTCGGGCATATCGATCGCGACGAGCGCATCGACCATGTCGAGGAGCCGCAATACGAAGAGCCGCCGCCGCGCCGGAATATTGCGGGGCTGGTGCTGCCGGTGGTGGTGATGGCGGTCTTTGCCGGAGGGCTGTGGTTTGCCTATCACCTGGGGACAAAGCACGGGGTGTCGGCGGACGAGGCCGTTAACGTGCCGCTGATCCGCGCCGGCCAGGATCCGGTCAAGCTGCCCCCGGACAAGGCCGGCGGCATGGATGTCCCCGACAAGGACAACCCGCTCTACACGCGCAAAGCGGGCGGCGCGCCGGTCGAGCACATCCTGCCGCTGCCGGAGCAGCCGCAGCCGCGCCCGCTGGCGCCGCCGCCTCCGCCGCCTCAGGCCTCGGCCCTGCCGCCGGGTCCAGCCGCCGCGCCCGGAGCGGCCCTGGCGCCGCAGCATCAGCTTGCCGCTGCACCCAAGGCTCCGCCCAAGCCGCCGGCCCCGGCCCCGGCTGCCGGCGGAACGCGCATCCAGCTCGCCTCCGTGCGCAGCCCCGAGGCGGCGCGCCAGGAATGGGACCGGCTGAAGCACGACAATTCCGATCTTCTCGGCAAGCTCACGGCCAACGCAGTGCGCGCCGATCTTGGGGAAAAGGGCATCTACTACCGTGTCGAGGCGGGGCCGCTGACCGACAAGACCGCGGCCGACCGGCTGTGCAAGGCGCTGAAGGAGCGCGGACTCGGGTGCAGCCTTGTCAAATGAGCCGAACGCGATCCTGTTCGGCTGCGCCGGCGAGCGGCTGAGCGCCGCCGAACTGTCGTTTTTTTCTAAGGCCGATCCACTCGGCCTGATCCTGTTCCGGCGCAATTGCGTCGCCCCCGACCAGGTGCGCGCGCTCGTCACCGAGTTTCGCGCCTGCGTCGGCCGCAAGGACGCGCCGGTGCTGATCGACCAGGAAGGCGGCCGGGTCGCGCGGCTGCAACCGCCCCACTGGCGGCGCTACCCGGCGGCGGCGCGTCTCGCCGAACTGCCCGACCCACAAGCCGAGGAGGCGGTGCGGCTGGGCGCGCGGCTGATCGCCGACGACCTCGCCGCGCTCGGGGTTACCGTCGATTGCCTGCCGGTGCTCGACCTGCCGGTGGCGGGAGCCGACAACGTGATTGGCGACCGCGCCTATGGCAGCGACCCGGCGCGGGTTGCCCGGCTCGGGCGGGCGGCATGCGAGGGGCTGCTCGCCGGCGGTGTCTTGCCGGTGGTCAAGCACATGCCCGGTCACGGCCGCGCCAAGGTCGACAGCCACCGCGATCTGCCGGTGGTCGATGCCGGCGAGCGCGCGCTGGCCGACACCGATTTCGCGCCGTTCCGCGCCCTCGCGGATATGCCCTGGGCGATGACCGCGCATATCGTCTACAGCGCCATCGATGCCGAGCGGCCGGCGACGATGTCGCGGCAAGTGATCGACGGCGTCATCCGCGGCAGCATCGGCTTTGACGGCGTGCTGGCGTCGGACGATATCGGCATGGGCGCGCTGGCCGGCACCGTCGGCGACCGCGTGCGGGGTTCGCTCGAAGCCGGCTGCGACCTCGTCCTGCATTGCAGCGGCAAGCTCGACGAAATGGCCGAAGCGGCGGAGGCCGCGTCGCCGCTCACCCCGGCGGCTGCCGCTCGGCTCGCCCGCGGCGAGGCGCTGCGCCGCGCCTCGCGCCGCGATTTCGACCGCGGCGCCGCGGAAGCCCGGTTCGACGCCCTTATCGGAGCGATGACCGGATGATAATGGACGGCCATCTCGCCAGTATGGTCACCACGGCGACGACCTGGATCATGCCGGTGATCTTTGCGGTGACGTTCCACGAGGCGGCGCACGGCATCGTCGCCAACCAGCTCGGCGACGACACCGCGCTGCGCGCCGGCCGCGTCACCCTCAACCCGATCCGGCACATCGACCCGCTAGGTACGGTATTGCTGCCGGCCTTGCTGTTGCTGACCTCGGGATTTCTGTTCGGCTACGCCAAGCCGGTGCCGGTCAATTTTGGCCGTCTGAGGCCGCTGCGGCTGGGGATGGTGCTGGTCGCGCTGGCCGGGCCGATGACCAACGTTCTGCTCGCGATCGTCTCGTCGCTGCTGTTCTACCTGGTCGCATCGGCTCCCGTCGCGGCCGAGGAATGGCTCGCGCGCAACCTGATCAATTCGTTGCAGATCAACGCTGTCTTGTGCGTCTTCAATCTCCTGCCGCTACCGCCGTTGGATGGCGGGCGGGTTGCGGTCGGGCTGTTGCCGCGGCCGCTCGCCTTGCCGCTGGCCCGCCTCGAACCCTATGGCATGATGATCTTGATGGGCTTGTTCCTGCTGGCCTATCTGAGCGCGCAGACGGGATTTGGGATCAACGTGCTCGGCTGGCTGATCGCCGCGCCGGCCCACATGCTGATCCGCTTCGTCCTCGCGATCACAGGGCAAGGCGGATGAGCGACGGCGCCGCGCTCGTCCTCGACCTCGACGGGTACGAAGGCCCGATCGACCTGCTGCTGGCGTTGGCGCGCGAGCAGAAGGTCGACCTCGCGCGCATCTCGATCCTGGCGCTGGCCGACCAGTACCTCGCCTTTATCGCCGAGCAGCGCCGGCTGCAGCTTGAGGTCGCCGCCGACTATCTGGTGATGGCGGCCTGGCTCGCCTACCTCAAGTCGCGCCTGCTGCTGCCCGACCCGCCGGAAGAGGCCGGGCCGAGCGCCACCGAGCTAGCCGAGGCGCTGGCGCATCGTCTGCGCCTGCTGGAGGCGATGCAGTGCGCCGGCGCGAGTCTGATGGCGCGGCCGCAGCTCGGCCGCGACGTGTTCGCCCGCGGCGCGCCGGAAGGCCTCGCGACGATCGACCAGCCGGTCTTCGAATTGAGCCTCTACGAGCTGCTCAAAGCCTATGGCGACGGCCATCGCCGCCAGCACGGCCAGGTGCTGACCATCCCGCCCTCGTCTTATGCGTCGCTGTCGGAGGCGCTGGAGCGGTTGATGCGGATCGTCGGCCAGCTGCCGGACTGGCGCGAGCTGATCGCCTTTCTGCCGGTGGAGTTTCACGGCGAATTGCACGGCGGCGCGACCCGCAAATCGGCGCTGGCGGCGGTCTTTGCCGCGACCTTGGAGCTGGCCAAATCGGGCCAGCTCGAATTGCGCCAGGACCGGCTGTTCGGGCCGATCTACCTGCGCAGCGCCGGCCAACCGAGGGCCGAATGAGCGAGCGCGGTGAGCAGTTGCGGCTGCTCGAGGCGCTGCTCTTCGCCGCGCCGGAGCCGCTGTCGGAAGAGGAGCTGGGCTTGCGGCTCGGCGACGATGCCGATGTCCGGGCGCTGCTGGGCGAGCTCGCCGAGCTTTATGCCGGGCGCGGGATCAACTTAGTCGCGCTGGCCGGCGGCTGGACTTTCCGCACCGCGCCCGACCTGGCGTCGGCCTTGCGCAGCGAGCGTACCGTGGCCCGCCGGCTGTCGCGCGCAGCGGTCGAGACGCTGGCCGTCATCGCCTACCACCAGCCGGTGACGCGGGCCGAAATCGAGGCGATCCGCGGCGTCACCCTGGCGCGCGGCACGCTCGACCGGCTGCTCGAATCGGGCTGGGTGCAGCCCAGGGGCAGGCGCGAGACCCCGGGCCGGCCGCTCAACTGGACGACAACCCCGCATTTCCTCGCCCATTTCGGTCTCGACAGCCTCAAGGAATTGCCGGGGATCGAGGAACTGAAATCGGCCGGGCTGCTCGATCTCGGGCCGGCGGTGTTCGGCGACAATCTGCCTCCGCCGGCCGAGGAACCGGAGGACGCCGAGACGCTCGACGAATGACGGCGGGGGGGACGCCCCGTTCGATTTGCCGCTCCGGGCCCGTTCTGACATTATCGCGCCGCTTGCGGAGCCGCCCGGTGTTGCGTTTCATCCCGCAGCGGACTTAAACCCCACTGGCCGGCGGTCAAAGCGGATCCGACCACATGTTTTTTGATATCGGCTGGCCCGAACTGATGCTGATCGGCGTCGTCGCGCTGGTGGTGATCGGGCCCAAGGATTTGCCGGCGGCCCTGCGCGTCGCCGGCTATTGGATGCGCAAGGCGCGCACCATGTCGCGCGAATTCCACAGCAGCGTCGAGCAGATGATCCGCGAGGCGGAGCTCGACGAAGTTCAGAAGGAGCTGAAAGCCGCGACCGAGTTCAACCTCGATCACGAGGTCAACAAGATCATGGACCCGGTCAGCGATCCGGCGATCAAGCCGACCCGGTCGGACGCGCCCGATTATCTCGACACGACGCCGCCCCCCGATGCGATAGGCTTCGATCCGCCGCAGCCGCTCGCCGCGCCGGAGGCGGTGGAGGAGCCCGAGCTGCCGTTCCCGCTGCCCGAACCGCCCACCGCAGTGGAACCCGTGCGCGCCGCCGAAGCCGAACCCGAACCCGCCCCGGCGGTGCGGTCGCCGGCCGCCGAGCCGTCGAAACCGTAACCCCGCGCGATGGCCGACGACGACAAGGAGGACGAGCTCGAAGAGGGCAGGATGCCGCTGCTCGCCCATCTGGTCGAGCTGCGCAACCGGCTGATGTGGGCGGTCGGCGCGATCCTCGTCGCGTTCTTGGTCGCCTATCAGTTCAAGGAGCTGATCTACCGCTTTCTGGCGCACCCGTTGGCGGTGATCTTTGCCGGCCAGCCCGACCGCAAGATGATCTTCACCAGCCTCACCGAGGCGTTCTTCACCTACATCAAGGTGTCGTTCTGGGCGGCGATCTGCATCGCCTTTCCGGTGGTCGCGGTGCAGGTGTGGAAGTTCGTCGCGCCCGGCCTCTACAGGACCGAGAAGAAGGCGTTCCTGCCGTATCTCTGCGCCACGCCGATCCTGTTTCTGATGGGCGCGTCGCTCGCCTATTTCGTGGTGATCCCGTTCGCCTTCCGCTTTTTCCTCAGCTTCGAGACGCCGGGCACCGACGGTTCTTTGCCGATCGTCAGCGAGCCCAAAGTCAACGAATACCTGTCGCTGGTAATGACCCTGTTGCTGGCGTTCGGGGTGGCGTTTCAGCTGCCGGTGCTGCTGACCCTGATGGCCCGGGTCGGGCTGGTGTCCGCGGCGGGGCTTGCCTCAAAGCGGCGTTATGCGATCGTCGGGATGTTCGCGGTTGCCGCGGTGCTGACCCCGCCCGACATCGTCAGCCAGACCTGCCTCGCAATCCCGCTGGTCCTGCTCTACGAAGGCTCGATCATCGCCGCCCGCATGGTCGAAAAGGCGCGCGCCAAGCGCGAGGCCGAAGAGGAAGCCGAGGTCTCCGGCACGAGCGGCCCCGCCGCCGATGCGTAGATCGCGGGATTTTTCAGTGTCGCGCAGCGTTTTGCCTGCTTCGAGTTGCACATCCGAAATGCCGATTTGAAAACGCGGCAAACATGGACGCGCCTACGTTTAATCTCTATAAGTGGTATGCCGTTGTCCGCGAATACATAGATGCACGATCTTCGCTTCATCCGAGAAAATGCCGCCGAGTTTGATCGCGGCCTTGTGCGGCGTGGGCTGCCGGCGATAGCGGAACAGATTCTGACGCTCGATCAGGCTTGGCGGGCCGCCGAAACCCAGGTGCAAGAGGCACAGCAACGTCGAAACAAACGATCTCAGCAGATCGGTGGGCTTCGAACGCTAGTTGCGGCCCACCAATTCGTCGGCCCGATCCAAAGACTTCTCACACAGAGCCCCGATCCGGGTGAAGCGGAAAGACTCAGCAAACAACTAGAGGAGTTGCAGCAGCGAAATGTTGCCGATAGGGAATTTGAGACGAAGACTAGCGCCGACGCGACCCGGTTGCGTGGTGAAATAGATTCCTTGCTCGCGACTCTGCCTAATCTTCCTGCCGACGATGTGCCCGATGGATCTGACGAGAGCGCCAACGAGCTCGTCCGCTTAGAGGGAAATCCGCCTCCATTCAATTTTGCCCCAATAGCACATGAAGTACTCGGCGAGCGGCTCGGCATGATGGATTTTACCCGAGCCGCCAAGTTATCGGGGTCGCGCTTCGTCGTGTTGAAGGGCGCGCTGGCGCGGCTCGAACGGGCGCTGGCGCAATTTATGCTCGACCTGCATACAAGTGAGTTCGGCTACACCGAGGTGTCGCCGCCGTATTTGGTGCGCGAGGAGACCGCATACGGCACCGGCAACCTGCCGAAGGCGGCCGAGGATATGTTCCAGACCACAAACGGGATGTGGCTCATCCCGACCGCCGAGATGCCGCTGACCAACCTCGTTGCCGGCGACATCCTCGATGAATCCTTATTGCCGCTGCGTTTTACGGCGTGGACGCCGTGTTTCCGTTCCGAGGCCGGCGCCGCCGGGCGCGACACCCGCGGGATGATCCGTGTCCACCAATTCCCCAAGGTCGAGCTGGTGTCGATCGCCAAACCCGAGGACTCCGCCGCCGAGCACGAGCGCATGACCGCCTGTGCCGAGGAAGTATTGAAGCGGCTCGGCCTCGCCTACCGGGTCATGCTGTTGTCGTCGGGCGATATGGGGTTCGCTGCGCAGAAGACTTACGACATCGAAGTCTGGCTACCCCACCAAGGACGCTATCGGGAAATCTCCAGCTGCTCGAATTGCGGCGCGTTCCAGGCGCGCCGCATGAATGCGCGCTACCGCCCGGCCGGCGAAAAGGGCACTCGCCCAGTGCATACGCTCAACGGTTCGGGGCTGGCGGTCGGCCGCGCGATGATCGCGATTCTCGAAAATTATCAGCGGCATGACGGCACTGTCGCCATCCCCCCGGCGTTGCAACCCTATATGGGCGGGCTGCAGGCGATCGAACCGAATGGCTGATACAATTGCCGATCCGGCGCTGGCGCGTATCCTGCTCTGTAACGACGATGGGATCGATGCGCCGGGCCTCGAGTTGCTGGAGCGCGTCGCGCGCGAGTTGTCGCCCGAGGTCTGGACCGTCGCGCCGGAGCAGGAACAGAGCGGCGCCGCGCATTCGCTGACCACGCGGCGGCCGATCCGGCTCACCGAGGTGGCCCCGCATCGCTACACCGTCGACGGTACCCCGACCGATTGTGTGCTGTTGGCGCTGAAGCGCCTGTTGCGGGACAAGCCTCCGACCTTGGTGCTGTCGGGGATCAATGCCGGCGGCAACATCGCCGAGGATTTGACCTATTCCGGCACTGTCGCGGCGACGATCGAGGCGACGTTGTTCGGCCTGCCGGCGATCGCTCTGAGCCAGGAATATCGCGAGCGCGGCGCGATTCCCTGGGGCGCCGCCGAGGCTCACGCGGCCGACACCATCCGCCGCATTGTCGCGGCGGCAAAGCCGTGGCCGCGGGACACGCTGTTCAACGTCAACTTTCCCGCGGCCTCGGCGGCGCTGGTGCGCGGCGTCGCGGTGACCCACCAGGGCCATCGCATCCTCGGCGACAACCTGACCGAGGTGTGCGATCCGCGCGGCCGCCAGTATTTCTGGATCGGCCCGGCGCAGATGACCGGCGGGGTGGAGCCGGGCACCGACTTGGCGGCGGTCGCCGACGCCTATGTGTCGATCACCCCGATCCACGTCAACATGACGCATGTCGCGGTTGCCGAAGGACTGCGGCAGGCGCTCGAACGCCGGGCGTCCGGATGATGGCGGCCGAGACCGCCGCCACCACCCACAAGGTGCGCCTCATCATGGCGCTGCGCCACGCCGGCATCGCCGATGCGCAGGTGTTGGGTGCGCTCGAAAAGACGCCGCGCGACCTGTTCGTGCCCGAGCAGTTCCAGGATCAGGCCTACGAGAACGTCGCCCTGCCGATCGGCCACGGGCAGACGATCAGCCAGCCGTTCGTCGTCGCGCTGATGACCGAAAAGCTGCAGTTGAGCGGGCGCGAGAAGGTGCTGGAGATCGGCACTGGGTCGGGCTACCAGGCGGCGATCCTGGCGCGGCTGTGCCGCCGCGTCTTCACCATCGAGCGGCACCGTCTGCTGGTGCGCGAGGCCGAGGCGCGCTTTGCCGCGCTGCGCCTCAACAACGTCGTGACCTTGTTCGGCGACGGCGCCAAGGGCTGGCCCGACCAGGCGCCGTTCGACCGCATCGTCGTCACCGCGGCCGCCCGGGAAATTCCGGCGGTGCTGCTCGATCAGCTGGCGCCGGGCGGGATCATGGTGCTGCCGGTCGGCCCCGAGCACCATGACCAGCAGCTGCTCCGCGTCCGTCGCGGCGAATCGGAATACGAGGTCGAGGATTTGGGCTGGGTGCGCTTCGTCCCGCTGGTCGGCGGGTTGCCTCGCCCAGGGGTGGAGGGTACTAGGGTCACCGAAGATTTCGCGGTAGACTAGCCGCGTTAAAGGCCTGCGCGTCGGGGGGCGTACGAGGGGGGATCATGCAGCAGCGTTCAGACCGCCGGCGCGGGGTCGTCCGCGTCGCGACCATGGCGATCTTGGCGGGAATGGTAGGGGCTTGCGCCGACCAGACCGGGACGCCGGCGCCGGTCTACATGATGGGCGGCCCAACGATGGGTGCCGCCGCTCCCGCCCCCGCGCCGGTCCACCGCGAGGCGCGCCAGATCACCGTCCAGCAGGGCCAGACCCTGAACGCCGTCGCCCGGGATCATCATGTAAAGACGGCCGCGATCATCGCCGTCAACCAGCTGAAGCCGCCGTACGAGCTGAAGGCCGGGACGCGGCTGATCATCCCGGATTCCGGCTCGCCGCCGGCGCAGATGGCGGCGGTTCCAGCGCCGGAGTCGCAGCGGGTCGCCGCGGCGCCGCTGCCGCCTCCGGCCGCGAGTGCGGCGTCAGCGCAGCGCCCGCCCGCGCTGACGCCGCCGCCCTCGGCGGCAACGGCGCCCGACATCGTGCCGCTCGACGGCCCGCCGCCGAAGGAGATGCCCGCCGCGCCGGCTCCGTCGAGGCAGCCAACAGTCCAATCCACTCCCCCCACATCGACAACAGCGGCCAACGGCAACCCGCCGTCGGTGCTGCCGCCGCGCAACCCGGCTGCGGCGCTGCCGCTTCCCGGCGAGGCGTCGGCATCAGAACCGGCGGCGGCCAGTTCGGGCCGCTTCGCCTGGCCGGTGCAGGGCCGCATCCTGGCTAATTACGGCGCCGCCACCAATGGCGGCCGCAACGACGGCATCAACATCGCCGCGCCGCGCGGCACGCCGGTGCGCTCGATCGATGCCGGCACCATCGCCTATGTCGGCAACGAGGTGAAGGGCTACGGCAATCTCGTGCTGGTAAAGCACGACAACGGCTGGATCTCGGCCTATGCCCATCTCGACGATCCGGCAGTCAAGGTCGGCGACAAGGTGACCAGCGGCCAGGCTATCGCCAAGGTCGGCGAGACCGGCGGGGTCAGCCAGCCGCAGCTCCATTTCGAGCTGCGCCGCGGCAAAAAGCCGGTCGACCCGCGCGAGTTCCTCGCGCCGGCGCCCAGCGCCGGCGGCGTGGCGGGCAATACGGCGGGTTAATCTCCCAGTCCTTGGCCGGGCTTGGGTCGAGCGGATCGCGATGAGATGGCAGGCGAGGCGCGCCGATGGAGCGGCGCGTTCTTGTCGAGGCATCCTCTGCCCCGCGAGAAGGCCCTTTAAAGGGTTATCCGCGCAAGTTGAGTGCCGCGTTGTTATCGATCGAACCGGATCGGATTCCACTCAAAATCTTCTTCCGCGTCTAACGGTTGATGAACGCCGCCCAGACGCCCTCGGGGTGCCAGACGTCTTCCATAGCGGCGCGGGCCTGCGCCTCGTCCATTCCCAGCACGTCCCGGCGATACCGGTAGAAAAACGCCGAGACCCGGTAGTTCGCGATGCAATGGACGTGCACCGGTTCCTCCTTCAGCCGCTCCATCACAGAGCAGAACTTGTCGAAGTCCTGGTCGGTCGGGTTCTGAAAATCGACCGGGATATGGATGTACGTCATGCCGAGCCGGCTGACGCTCGCCGTCTCATCCGGCAACGCCTTCTCGTGGCTGTGTAGACCGAGGTTGACGAGGTGGCGCACGCCCAGGGCATGGATGTCGGCGAGTTGGGGTTCTGTCGGCTGACCGGACGTGGTGATCCGATCGTCGAGGCGACGCCAGTTGTAGATCGTCTCTGGATCAACCATGACTTGCTCTCGCTGTTGAAGCCGATCCCGTAAATAAATGAAACAAGCGGTGCTGTTTGTCGCCGGCGACGCTCAACCCAGCTTCTTCCCCAGCCGGCCGGCGAGGTCCTGGATGTATTGCCAGGCGACCCGGCCCGAACGCGCGCCGCGGGTGATCGCCCATTCGTTGGCCTCGGCCTTGAGCTGGTCCTCGGGCAGGTCGAGGCGGAAGTGCCTGGCGTAGCCGCAGACGATGTCGTGATAGGTCGGCTGGTCGACGTTGTGAAAGCCGAGCCACAGCCCGAAACGGTCCGACAGCGACACGCTTTCCTCGACCGCCTCGGCCGGGTTGATCGCGGTCGAACGCTCGTTCTCGATCATGTCGCGCGGCATCAGGTGGCGCCGGTTCGAGGTGGCGTAGAGCACGACATTGGCGGGGCGGCCCTCGATCCCGCCTTCGAGCACCGCCTTCAGCGATTTGTAGCTGGTGTCCTGCTTCTCAAACGACAAATCGTCACAGAACAATAGGCAGCGCCGCTCGGTGCCGCGCACCAGCGACAACAGGCGCGGCAGGCTGGGGATGTCCTCGCGGTGGATCTCGATGAGGGCGAGCGCGCCTTTCCGCTGCTTGTTGATCGCGGCGTGCGCCGCCTTGACCAGGGCGCTCTTGCCGGTGCCCCGAGCGCCCCACAGCAGCACGTTGTTGGCGGGCAGGCCGGCGGCGAAACGCTCGGTGTTCTCGACCAGGATGTCGCGCACCCGGTCGATCCCGCGCAACAGGTCGATCTCGACCCGGTTGACTGCGGGCACCGGCTCCAGCCATTCGCGGTCGGCATGCCAGATAAAGGCGTCGGCGGCGGCGAAATCGTTGGACGGCGCGGCGGCGGGCGCCAGCCGTTCGAGCGCGTCGGCGATGCGGTTGAGGAGTGCGGCGTTGTCGGGTTCGGTCATCGATCGATCTAGCGGCTGCACAAAAGGCCGCGGACGTTAGATCAAATCCCGCTGACGCGGAATGCGGTTCCGTGTCCTCGCCTTGCCCTTTTCGAGGGCATCGCGTACCAATTCGCCACCGTTTCGCCGCTGCCAACCGAGGTCGATGTCCATGCTGATTTCTACGGCCTATGCCCAGGGGGTAAGCGGCCTGTTCGACCAGAGCGCGCTGGTGCAGTTTTTGCCGCTGGTGCTGATTTTCGTCGTGTTCTACTTCCTGTTGATTCGCCCGCAGCAGAAAAAGCAGAAGGACCACCGCTCGATGCTCGACACGCTGCGGCGCGGCGACCGGGTGGTCACCGGCGGCGGCATTATCGGCACGGTCAACCGGGTCACCACCCCCGAGGAGGTCGAGGTCGATATCGCCCAGGGGGTGCGGGTGCGGGTGCTGCGCAGCACGATCACCACCGTCCTTGCCAAGACCGACCCGTCCGCCGCCCGCGAGGCCGCGGCGGAACGCCCCGCCAAAGGCCGCCGCGCCGCCAAGGAGCCGGCAAAGGTGCCGGCAGCCAACGAAGACGACAAGGCATAGGCGCCGCCGTCAGCAATGCTTTATTTCGCCCAATGGAAGGTGCTGCTGATCCTCGGGCTGTGCGCGCTCGGGGTGCTGTTCAGCCTGCCGAACCTATTCACCCCGGCGCAGCTCGCCTGGCTGCCGCAATCGGTTCCGCATAAGCAGGTATCGCTCGGGCTCGATCTGCGCGGCGGCTCGTATTTGCTGCTCGAGGTCGATGTCGCCGCGGCCCAGCGCGAGCGCCTCAACGGCATCGTCGACAGTGTCCGCAAAGCCTTGCTCGACGAGAAGATCAAGTATGCCGGAGGCCCCAACGTCGAGGGCGATGCGATCGTCTTCAAGGTCAGCGAGCCCGACCGGACCGAGGACGCGAAAAAGGCCCTCGCCAAGCTCGACCCCGACCTTGCCGTCGACGTCGCTCCCGACGGCGCCGGCAAGATCCAGTTCAACCCGCAAGCGCTCGACGCGCGGCGCAGCCAGGCGGTCGAGCAGTCGATCGAGATTATCCGCCGCCGCATCGACGAGACCGGCACCAAGGAGCCGACGATCCAGCGCGAGGGCAAGGACCGCATCCTCGTCCAGCTGCCCGGCCTCGACAATCCGGAGCACGTCAAGGCGCTGCTCGGCAAGACCGCCAAGCTGACCTTTCAACTGGTCGATTCCTCGGTCACGGTCGAAGAGGCGCGGCGCGGGCATATGCCGCCAGGCGACGAGGTTCTGCCGTCCGAGGAACGCGCCGGCCGCGGCGGCCAGTCGGCCTATCTGGTCAGGCGGCGGGTGATGGTCGGCGGCGACACGCTGACCGACGCGCAGGCGACGTTCCAGAACAACGAGCCGGTGGTCAGCTTCCGCTTCGACACCGCGGGGGCAAAGCGCTTCGGCGACGCGACCAAGGAGAATGTCGGCAAGCCGTTCGCCATCGTCCTCGACAATAAGGTCATCAGCGCCCCGGTGATCCGCGAGCCGATTCTCGGCGGCAGCGGCATCATCTCGGGCAGCTTTACCGTGCAATCGGCGAGCGATCTGGCGCTGCTGCTGCGCGCGGGCGCGTTGCCGGCGCCGATCACCATCCTCGAGGAGCGTACCGTCGGCCCCGACCTCGGCGCCGATTCGATCCATGCCGGCGCGGTCGCCAGCATCGTCGGCGTGGTGCTGGTCGTGATCTTTATGTTCCTGTTCTACGGGCTGTTCGGCATCTTCGCCGACATCGCCCTGTTCTTCAATTTGTGCCTGATGCTGGCGTCGCTGTCGCTGCTCGGCGCCACCCTGACCCTGCCGGGCATCGCCGGGATCGCGCTGACGATGGGCATGGCGGTCGACGCCAACGTGCTGATCTACGAGCGCATCCGCGAGGAGATGCGCAGCGGCCGCAGCATGCTGTCGTCGCTCGATGCCGGATTCACCCGCGCCTTCGGCACCATCCTCGACAGCCATGTGACGACGCTGGTCGCCGGCATGCTGCTCTATTGGCTCGGTTCCGGGCCGATAAAGGGGTTTGCCGTGACCTTGAGCATCGGCGTCCTGACCTCGCTGTTTTCCGCCATCCTGGTGACCCGGCTGCAGATTGTCACGTGGCTCAGGCAATGGAAGCCAAAGGAAATCCCGCTGTGAGCACCCTCCGATGATGCGGCCGCTGATCGTCATCCGCCGGGTGCCGAAGATCGACTTCATGCGCTGGCACCGGCTGGGCTTTGCCTTTTCGATCCTCCTGGGGGCGGTGTCGATCGGCTTGTTCGGGACGGTCGGGCTCAATTACGGCATCGACTTCAAGGGCGGGGTGCTGGTCGAGGCGCGGGTGAACCCGGGCCCCGCCGATCTCGCGGCGATGCGGGCCAAGATCGACGGGCTGCATATCGGCGAGGCCTCGCTGCAGGGCTTTGGCAGCCCCAACGACGTGCTGATCCGCCTGCCGCAGCAAGGGGGCGGCGATGCCGGGCAGGAAAAGGCGATCACCCTGGTCAAGCAGGCGCTCGGCGAGGGGATCGACTATCGCCGCGTCGAGGTGGTCGGCCCCAGCGTCGGCGCCGAGCTGATCCGCGCCGGGGCGCTGGCGACCGTCCTCGCGCTCGTCGCGATCCTGATCTACATCTGGTTCCGCTTCGAATGGCAGTTCGGGGTCGGCGCGACGATCTCGACGATCCACGACGTCGTCACGACGATCGGCCTGTTCGCGATTTTTCAGCTCGAATTCAACCTGACGACCCTGGCGGCGATCCTCACCATCGCCGGCTATTCGATCAACGACACGGTGGTGATCTACGACCGGGTGCGCGAGGCGATGCGCAAATACCGCACGATGCCCTTCCGCGACCTGATCAACTTGGCGCTCAACGAGACGCTGTCGCGGACGATCCTGACCGTCAGCACCGTCGCATTGGCGGTGCTGTCGCTGCTGATCTTCGGCGGCGAGGTGCTCAAAGGGTTCAGCATTGCGATGCTGTGGGGCATCGTCATCGGCACCTATTCGTCGCTCTTTATCGCCGCGCCGATTATCTACTACATCCAGCCCAACCGCCGGGCGCCCGCCCGCGAGGGCCGGGAAGACGCGAGCGCCGAGAGCAGCCGGCCCTGAGCACGATGGAGGCGACACCGAACCCGGCCGGTGCGCGGCAGCTGATCGAGCGCTACGGCGCCGCCGGGTTTCGCATCAGCGGCATTATCTATGCCGCGCCCGTGCTGGTGTTCCCCGAGCAGACGATGATCTGGGAGGCGGCCGCTCCCTCGCTCGAAGGACTGGCGCCGGTCGTCGCGCATGGCGGGATCGAGCTGGTGCTGATCGGGCTCGGGCGGCGCGGGGCGCCGGTCGCGGCGACGCTGCGCGCCGCGCTCAAGGCCCACGGCATCGGCGTCGAGGCGATGGATACCGGCGCCGCCTGCCGCACCTATAACCTGCTGCTCGCCGAAGACCGCCTGGTGGCGGCGGCGCTGCTGCCTCCGATTTGAGCAGCTGGCATGCGGTTTGCCTGAGAGATTGAGGCAAGGCGGAGACACGCGATGCCCGGCGGCGCGAGCAGCCTTCCCGCATTCGGAATCGGCCACAACCAGGGACCGCCGCTCGACCCCGGCGCGAGCTGGCGGCATTTCTGCTGGAAGAAGGTACGCGGCCCTAAGCCCCTGTCGCGCCATCGCCAAACTATTCATGTAGAAGAGTTTTCGCCTGGCAGGCGAGGCCATTCGATAATGCGCTGGGGCTGTTGGCGCTGCATTTTGGTAGCAGGCTGGTAGCAGGAATCAAAACGGCCGTTAGATAGGGCAACTGGACGACGCATTCGAGTCGCGCCCCGATGAGGCGCGATCCGTGACTCGATTGACTAGATGTTTAGTCCCGGCATTTGATGGGTTGGATCGAGGGTAAATCTGGCCGACTCTTTTGTCCAGGCTTTGCAGATGAACTCGTAGGGGGTGAGGCCTTTGAGGGTCTTGAGCCGCCTGGCGTAATTGTAGGCTTGGAC
>JBBRPG010000038.1:0-25303 GCA_038228485.1 Alphaproteobacteria bacterium | reverse complement strand
GATGAGCCTGCCGCAAGACCTGCCGACCCCGCAAGCGGCGGCAGCGCCCGTCGCCAGGAGCCGGGTCGCGGCGCAGGCCACGGCGCTCGCCGAACGCGGCCATCGCCTCGCCCACCGGCTCGCCGACCATCTGCTCGACGCCCCCGAAACCGAGCTCGAACGCATCCGCCCGCGCGCGTTGGCGCGGCGCTGGCGCGAGATGCCGCGCACGGTGATCGAGACCTGCCTCGCCGCGGTGCACGAGGGCTTGCTGAAAATGCGCTGGGACCTCGTCTGCCCGCGCTGCCGCGGCGCCAAGCTGACCGCGACCAGCCTCGACCGGCTGCCGCAGGGCGCGCACTGCTCGTCGTGCAACATCGACTATGACCGCGACTTCACCCGCAACGTCGAGGTGACGTTCGAGCCGGCGAGCTCGGTGCGCGAGCTGGGCATCGGCAGCTATTGCCTGTCGAGCCCGCTGTCGAGCGACCACGTCAAGGTGCAGCGGCGCCTCGACCCCGGCGCGACGACGACGCTCGCGGTCGACCTGCCCGACGGCGACTACCGGGCGCGCACGGTCGAGCCGGGCGGCGCCGCCGATTTTACCGTCGTCGGCGGGCGCATCCCGCAGATCGCGCTGACCGACGGCAACCCGATCCTCGCCGCGGCCGGCGAGCCGGGACAACTGATCGCCCGCAACGACGACACCGCGGCGCGCACCCTGGTCGTCGAGGACCGGCGCTGGGCCCAGGACGCGCTGACCGCGCACGAGGCGACGACGATGCAGGCGTTTCGCGACCTCTTCGCCGATGCCGCGCTGCGGCCGGGCGACCAGGTGGGGATCGCCCGCATCGCCTTTCTCTTCACCGACATCAAAGGGTCGAGCGACCTCTACAACCAGGTCGGCGACGCCCGCGCCTACGGCTTTGTGCGCGAGCATTACGCGGTGTTGACCCGGGCGGTGCGCGAGCATGACGGCGCCGTGGTCAAGACCATCGGCGACGCGGTGATGGCGGCGTTCGCCGACCCCGCCGACGCGCTCGACGCGGCGCTGGCGATCCGCGACGACATCGCCGCGTTCAACCGCGAGGCCGCCGACGCGGCCGGCGGCGCCGTCGCGCTGGTGGTCAAGCTCGGGCTGCATTGCGGCGCATGCCTCGCGGTGACCCTCAACAACCGGCTCGACTATTTTGGGCGCACGGTCAACCTCGCGGCCCGGCTGCAGAACGAAAGCGAGGGCGGCGACATCGTCGTGTCCGAGGCGCTTGCGGCGGAGCCGGGCATCGCCGCGCGGCTCGACGCGCTGGACGCAGTTGCCGGCGTCGCTTTCGTCAAGGGCTTTGCCGAGCCGGTCGCATTGCGCCGCATCATGGCGGCTAAATGAATTCCTATCCGCGATAGGCGACCAGAACCGCGCCGCCGCCGATTGCGGCGACCCCGAGCCAATTCACCGCCGTCAGCCGCTCGCCTAGAAAGGCGACGCCGAAGACCGCGACCATCACCACGCTGAGCTTGTCGATGGGCGCGACGCGGGCGGCGTCGCCAAGCTGCAAGGCGCGGAAATAGCAAAGCCACGAGGCGCCGGTGCCAAGCCCCGACAACAATAGGAACAGATAGGTCCGCGGCGAAACGCTGCCCGGCGGCTGCCACTGGCCGGTGGCGACGAGGATTCCGCTCAACGCGACCATCACGACGACCGTGCGGATCAAGGTCGCGAAGTCGGAATTGACGTTCTCCACGCCGACCTTGGCAAAGATCGCGGTCAGCGCGGCGAAGACCGCGGAGAGCACCGCCCAGAATTGCCATGAGAGCATCGCCGACTTCACGCGCGTTTCTCCGTCAAGCGCACCAGCGATCGCGATCATCGCGGCGTTCCGCCCGCTTGTCGATTGGCCGGGTTCGTGCGAGGCATCGCCGGCACGCCCATCAAGGAGATCGTCGATGCTGCAGGGCAAGACCGCGATCGTCACCGGCTCGACCAGCGGGATCGGGCGCGGCATCGCCGCCGCGCTGGCGGCCCAAGGCTGCAATGTGATGCTGAATGGGTTCGGCGATGCGGCGGAGATCGCCGATCTGCGCCGCCAGCTCGCCGACGCGCATAAGGTGAAGGTCGGTTATTCGGCGGCCGACATGGCGAAGCCGGCCGAGATCCGCGCGATGGTCGCGGCGAGCGTCGCGGAACTGGGCGGGGCCGACATCCTGATCAACAACGCCGGCATCCAGCACGTCGCCAAGGTGGTCGACTTCCCCGAGAAACGCTGGGACGCGGTGATCGCGATCAATTTGTCGGCGGCGTTTCACGCGGCGAAGGCGGCGCTGCCGCACATGACCGCGAAGGGGTGGGGCCGGATCATCAACATCGCCTCGGCGCACGGGCTCGTCGCTAGCGGCGAGAAGGCCGCTTACGTCACCGCCAAGCACGGCCTCGTCGGGCTGACCAAGGTCATCGCCATCGAGGCAGCCAACGATGGGATCACCTGCAACGCGATCTGCCCCGGCTGGGTGCTGACCGCGCTGGTGCAGAAGCAGATCGAGGCGCGTGCCGCCGCCCAGGGCATCCCCGTCAGCCAAGCCCACGACGACCTGCTGCGCGAGAAGCAGCCGATGCTGCAATACACCACGCCCGAGAAGATCGCCGGCCTCGCGGTGTTCCTGTGCAGCGAGGCCGCGTCGACGATGACCGGCGCGGCCTATTCGATCGACGGCGGCTGGGTGGCGCAGTAGCTCCGAATGGCGCAGTAGTTGAAGCGCGGGCTCGCCGAAATCATAACCTCCCCCGCAAGCGGGGGAGGTGGCCCGCGCCAGCGGGCCGGTGGGGGCTACGCTGCGTCGACGAGCACCAACTCGGCGTCTTCGCTTGCGGTGATCTTCAGCACGCTTTCGTCTTCGATCGCCACGCCATCGCCGGTATTGGCGGCGACGCCGTTGACCGTGATTTTGCCGGCGGCCGGCACCAGATAGGCGTGGCGGCCGGCGCCGAGCCGGTATTCGGTGGCCTGTCCGGCCTTCAAGGTCGCGCCGAGCACCCGCGCCGAGGTGCGGATCGGCAGCGCGTCGTCGTCGCCCTCGATGCCGCTGGCCAAGGTCACGAAATGGCCGGCGCGGTCGCCTTTCGGGAACGGCCGCATGCCCCAGGACGGCGCGCCGCCCTTGGCGTCGGGGATGATCCAGATCTGGAACAGCCGGGTCGGGCCGGGCTCGCGGTTGTATTCGGCGTGGCGGATGCCGGTGCCGGCGCTCATCACCTGGACGTCGCCGGCCTCGGTGCGACCCTCGTTGCCGAGGCTGTCCTTGTGCGTGATCGCGCCCTCGCGGACATAGGTGATGATCTCCATGTCGGCGTGCGGATGGGGGTCGAAGCCGGTGCCGGCGGCGATCAGGTCGTCGTTCCAGACGCGCAGCTTGCCCCAATGCACCCGCGCGGGGTCGCGGTAATCGGCGAATGAGAAATGATGGCGGGTGTCGAGCCAGCCGTGGTCGCCGCCGCCGAGGCTGTCATAAGGCCGAAGTTCGATCATGGTCAGATTCCATCGGATGGGGAGGTTCGCCGATAGATGGGGGAGCGCCCGGCCAACCGCCACCGCCGCGAATGGCATGGCAGCCAAATCGCCGGTTGATGCCGGAGCCGGAAGCATGCTCTCCATGCCTGTGATGAAATCCTAGGCATTCCCGCCCGCCCTTCGGCGGACAATAATCGACGCCAGGGAGAAACGCATGCAGAGCGGCCGATGAGCGGCGCGCTGTCGCGGTCCGCGTTGCTTGCGCCGTTCGAGGTGCGCAGCTTCCGCTTTCAGTTTCCGGCCGACCTCTTGGTGTCCTGGGGCATCGAGATGGAGAACCTGGTGCTCGGCTGGTACATCCTGGTCGAGACCGGCTCGGTGCTGCTGCTCAGCGTGTTTTGGGCGCTGCAATATCTGGGCGCCTTGCTGGCGCCGCTGTTCGGCATGGCCGGCGACCGGATCGGCCATCGCCGCATGCTCTGCACGATGCGGGTGATCTATACCGGACTGGCGCTGACGATGATGACGCTCGCCTTCACCGGCGCGCTGCATCCGTTGCAGGTGTTTGTGATCGCGACGGCGGCCGGGCTGCTGCGCCAGTCGGACCAGACGATGCGCAACGCGCTGGTCGCCGAAAACATGCCGTCCGACCGGCTGATGGCGACGATGGGGGTGCTGCGCACCACCCAGGATTCGGCGCGCATCGCCGGCTCGCTGGTCGGCGCCGGGTTGTTTGCCGCGTTCGGCATCGGGGCGGCGTATCTGGCGGTAAGCCTGTTCTACGGCTGCGGCTTTCTGCTGACGCTGGGCATCGGCAGCTCCCGCCGCCGCGTTGCCGCCGCCGGCGTGAGCGTATGGCGCGACCTTGTCGACGGGCTCTCCTATGTCTGGGACACGCCGATATCGCTCGCTTCGATCTGGCTGGCGCTGCTGGTGAACCTGACCGCGTTTCCGTTCACCAGCGGGTTGCTGCCTTATGTCGCCCGCGATGTCTATCACATCGATCAGACCGGGCTCGGCATGCTGGTGGCGAGCTTCGCGCTCGGTTCGCTGATCGGCTCCGTGACCGTCAGCGTTGGCGGCCGGGTGCTGCGCCCGGCGCGGATGATGATCGTCTTCGCGCTGTTCTGGTACGCGCTGCTGCTGATCTTCGCCTACATGCCCGAGCCGGGCAGCGCCCGCGTGGCGCTGCTGCTCGCCGGCATAGCGCAGAGCCTGAGCCTGGTGCCGATGTCGGTGCTGCTGCTGCACAGCGCCGGCGAGCGCTATCGCGGCCGGGTGATGGGGGTGCGGACGCTGGCGATCTACGGCGTGCCGCCGGGGCTGCTGCTCGCCGGCGCGCTGATCGGCTGGATCGGCTTTGCCGCCACGGTTTCGGTCTATTGCCTCGTCGGCGGCGCGCTGACCATCGCTATCGGGCTGCGCTGGCGCGACGCGCTGTGGCCGCTCAACGCCCCGGCCAATGCGCGCTGACGCCGCCGCCGTTAGCGCGCGGCCTTGAGCCGGTTCTCGTAGACCTGGAGGTGGGCGTAGGCGGTGCGCAGCAGCGGCGTCGCCACGCCGAGCGCAATGGCGCGCTTGCGCATGTCGCCGAGGATCCACTCCGCCTCGGTGCGCGAGCCGTGCGCGAGGTCATGATGCATCGAGGCGTTGTTAACGCTGCCCTTCTCGGTCAGCATCTGGCCGATCTGGTCGCGCCAGACCTGCCGCGGCGCGGACCCGGACGCCGTCGCGACCGCCCGGTTTTCCTCCAATAGCTGCAGCGCCAGCGCAGAACCGTCCTCGGTCGCCGCGATCTCGCCGATGGTGCCGCGCATCATGCAGTTCATCCCGGCCATCGTCGTGATCATCGCGAATTTTTCCCACATCGCGAGCATCACATTGTCGCTGCCCGGGGCGTCGATCTTGGTGTCGGCGAACTCGGCGGCGATCGCCTTGGTGCGCTCGCTGATCCCGCCGGGGCGGTCGCCGAAGACGATGCCGGACAGCCGGTTGTGGTGCCGGATGCTGCCGTCGGGCTGCAGGCTGGCGCCGACATAGGCGACGCCGCCCAGCACCGCATCGGCGCCGAATTCGGCTTCGAGCCGGTCGAGATGCACCAACCCGTTGAGCAGCGGCAGCACGGCGGTGCGCGACCCCACCGCCGGGCGGATCGCGTCGATCGCCTGGTCGAGATCGTATTGCTTGGCGGAGACGATGACGAGATCATACCTGCCGTCCAGAGTGTCGGTTGTGGCGAGCTGCGGCTTGACCGTGATGTCGCCGAGCGGGCTCGCGACCTTGAGCCCCCGCTCGCGCAATAGCGCGGCGCGCGCCGGCCGCACCAGAAAGGTAACGTCGCGCCCGGCCTCGGCCAGCCGCCCGCCGAAATAGCCGCCGACCGCCCCCGCCCCCAGCACGAGAATGCGCATTTTTGCCTCCTAATAAATCCCGCTATCGACGCGGCCTTAAGGGCCGGTTGATGTTACGGGTGACGTACCACATAATGACCCACGGCTCCGATGGCGATCCGCGACTATCACGACCGCGACACAGCGGCCTTTGTCGAGGGCCGCCGAGTGCGTGCCTTTGAGCAATGCGCGAGGGCAGCCGTCAAGGCGATCACCAAATTACAGGTCGTGGAGCGCATGATCGAGCTTCGCAATCCGCCGTCCAACAATTTCAAGGCGCTAGTCGGCGAACCAGGAAAGTACAGCATCTGCATCGATCGCAGGTGGCGGCTTACCATCTTCATTAAGAGCAAGGCTGGCCCCCTGTCCATCGGCAAGTCTTAAACAAAAAATTCAAATCGTAAGAACTATGGAGATTTACACGTTTATGCAACCTTTCTGTAAGTTTTGAATCAGTGCCTATCAAACAATGATGCACCGAAATATTTAAATTCTCCGTACCAGTAATCGAATCTGCCATAAAGATAGCAATGACTAAACTAGATATAAGAACAATTGCTATCTGGAAAAACCTCGGTATGTCGCTTTTCGGTGTGCGATGCCGCCATGCTTCTTGCATAAACAAAATAAATACAAGAACGCTCATACTCGCTAATGCATCGAACCCAAAATTCGTAATTGCGCGGCCATACGTCTCTGCCAATGCAGTGCAGGACGTCGATGGCAATCCGCTCAAACCAGCGGCCGTTATCAGCATACTTGATGCTGCCAGTCCTATTAATATGCGCTGTAAAATTAACCTGAAGTCGGGGATTTCGTTGTTTCTGTCGGATTCGCTATGCGTTTTTTCTGGGTCTTGCGCTGCGGGCTTTCGATTACGGCTAGCCGTCACGATATCTCGCTCCTAGCCCGAAAGGGTGCCGTTATGACCTTCCCGGCGATCG
Source organism: Alphaproteobacteria bacterium (assembly GCA_038228485.1). Classification (GTDB taxonomy): domain Bacteria; phylum Pseudomonadota; class Alphaproteobacteria; order ATCC43930; family CGMCC-115725; genus DATARH01. Next base: position 18,490 of record JBBRPG010000038.1, on the reverse strand, counting down.
ACAACCTCCCCGCCGTCCACCCGGGCGAATTCCTCGCCGATGAGCTGACGGCGCTCGGCCTCAGCGCGCGAAAGTTCGCCCGACATGTCGGCGTGCCGCCCAATGCGATCACCATGATCATCAAGGGCGAGCGCGGGGTCAGCGCGGAAATGGCGATGCGGCTCGGCAAGGCGTTCGGCACCGGCGAGCGCTATTGGAGGAACCTGCAAACCCATTACGAAGCCAAGATCGCGCGTGCTAAAATGGGCGAGAAAATCGCCGCGATCCAGCCGCTCGTCGCCTGACGAGCGCTCAGCGCGTGTTGCGGGCGGTGACCAGCGCGAGGCCGCGCAGCACGTCGAGCGCCTGGATCAGCTGCTCGTCCTCGGCGGTGCCGAGATCGCCGCTGGCGACCGATTCCTTGGGATCGGGCTTGGCCGGGGTGCCGTTGGCATTGGCCGCCGGGGCGGATTTATCCGGCGGCGCGGCCGGCGGATTGCCTGCCGTCGCCGGCGTCTTGGCGGCCGGCGTCGGGTCGGTGTTCTTCAAGGCGCCGCGCAGGTCGGCCTCGTGCCGGCTCATCCCCTGAGCCAGCCGCGCCAGCTTTAGCGGCGAGACGGCGAGGTCGGGGTCGAGCCCCTTGCCCTGGATCGCCTTGCCGCTCGGCGTGGTAAAGCGGGCGGTGGTCAGGCGGATGGCGCCGTTGCCGTTGAGCGGGATCACGGTCTCGATCGAGCTTTCGCCGAAAGTCTTGGTGCCGACCAGCACGGCGCGGTGATTGTCCTGCAGCGCGCCGGCGACAAGCTCGGCCTCGCGCGCGGTGCCGCCGTTGACCAGCGCGACGATCGGCAACCCCTTGGCGACGTCGCCCGGCGTGGCGGCGATCTTCTTGGCGCTGTCGTTCTTGCGCCCCTTGATGACGGCGATGTCGCCGTGCTCGAGAAAGGCATCGGCCGCCGCCACCGCCGCGTCGAAATCGCCGCCGGGGTTGTTGCGCAGATCGACGACATAGCCGATCAGGCCCTTGCTTGCTTGCTGCTGGAGCTCCTGGACCGCGGTCGTCAGGGCCGCCTGGGTTCCCTGGTCGAACCCGGCGAGGCGGATGTAGCCGATATTGCCGGTTTCGAGATGCGAGGCGACCAGCGTGAGTTTCACCGCCGCCCGCGTCATCTTGATGTCGACCGGGCTGCCGGTGCCGCGGCGCAGGGTCAGCGTGACCTCGCTGTCGACCGCGCCCCGCAGGCGTTGCTCGACCTCGGTCAGGGTCAGGTCGAAGACCGGTTCCTTGTCGATCGCGTAGATGGTCTCGCCGGGCTTGATCCCGGCAGAGGCGGCCGGTGAGCCGTCGCGCGGCGACACCACCTTCAACTGCCCGCTGTCGAGCGTCAGCACCAGCCCGACCGAGCCGACATTGCCATCGCCGGCGACGGGGGCCTGCTGCGCCTTGTATTCCTCTTCGCTGAGATAGACCGAGTGCGGGTCGAGGCCGGCGAGCATCCCGGTGATCGCGGTTTCGATCAGCCGGTGGTCGGCGACCGGCTCGACCGCATCTTGACGGATGCGCTCGAACGCCTCGCCGAACAGGTTGAGCTGCTCGTAGACACCGCCCTTGCTGCTCTTTGCCGTTTGCGGAAGAGCGGGGGCGGGCGCCAGCAGCGCCAGCAGCACCAGTGTCGGCACCCATTTGCGCATGCGCGTCGATCTCCATGAAAGCGTGTGCACACTAGGTTCCAACAAAGACTAGCGCGGCTTTAATCCGAAATTCGCTCGCAGCGTCGCGTCGAAATAAGGCGAATTTCGGATCGCACACTAGCCAAAGCCCCGGCTATTGCAATGGCCTCGGCGGGCTTCGCGGGCAAGGCGGGGCCGGGATTAAACCGGCGGTGAGGGCAACGCCGCTCGCCGAAAACCGCCGGTGGAGGGAGGGCGGTTGCCGCTGCCGCAACAATCGACCGGCGCGGGAAAGCGTTGTATATGGGGCAATGAGCGTCGTCGGCCGCATTCTCGTCGGAGCCCGCCACCTGTCGTTCGGCGGGCCGCTGGGTCATCTGCTGGCGCGGGTGGCCGAGCACCTGCCGCATTGGCACATCGCGGCCGACCAAGCCGGCGGCCCCGCCGATAACGGGCACGGCGACCCGCGCCGGCGGATCACGTTCACGATTGCGTGCATCGCGCTCGGCGCCAAGATGGCCAAGGCCGACGGCGAGGTGACCCGCGACGAGGTCGCCGCTTTCAACGAGGTGTTCCGCACGCCGCCCGGCGAAGAAGACCATGTCCGCCTGATTTTCGACTTGGCGCGGCGCAGCACCCACGGGTTCGAGAGCTATGCCCGCCAGGTCGCGCGGCTGTTCGCCGACGACCGCGCCGTGCTCGAAGACCTGCTCGGCGGGCTGTTCCACATCGCGATGGCCGACGGCGAGGTCTGCGCCGCCGAGGACGCCTATCTGCGCGAGGTGGCGCACCTGTTCGGGTTCGGCGCCGCCGATTACGACCGTATCCGCGCGACCCATCTCGGCGCGTCCCGGGGGAGCGATTTGGTCGAGGCCGCTGACGATCCGCTCGCGATCCTCGGCCTCGCCGCCGGCGCCTCGGCTGAGGAGATCCGCCTCGCCTACCGCCGGCTGGCGCGCGAGAACCACCCCGACCTGCTGGTGTCGCAGGGTCTTCCGCCGGAATTCCTGGCCCGCGCCACCGCCCGGGTCGCCCGCATCAACGCCGCGCACGACCGGTTGACCAAGGAAGCGGCCTCCCGGGCATGACGCCCAGCGCCAGCGGGCTCGCGATCCGCGAGCGCCCGTCGCCCAACCACGACAGCCGCGGCGAGGCGGCCGGCACCCTCGGCGGCGGGCCCCCGCGCATCGACATGCTGGTGCTGCACTATACCGGCATGCAGAGCGCCGCGGCGGCGCTCGACCGGCTGTGCGATCCCGCCGCGAAGGTCAGCTCGCACTATGTCGTCGAGGAGGATGGCGCGGTGTGGCGCCTGGCGCCGGAGGAACGCCGCGCCTGGCATGCCGGGGTCTCGTATTGGATGGGCGAGACCGGGCTCAACACCGTCTCGATCGGCATCGAGATCGTCAATCCCGGCCACGAATGGGGCTATCGCGCGTTTCCTGAAGCGCAGATGCAGGCGGTCGAGGCGCTGTGCCGCGACATCGTCGCGCGCCGCCGAATACCGGCGCACCGCATCGTCGGCCACTCCGACATCGCGCCCACCCGCAAGGCCGATCCCGGCGAGCTGTTCGACTGGCCGCGCCTGGCGCGCGCCGGGATCGGGCTGTGGCCCGAGCCGGACCCCGGATTGCGCCGCCGCCGCGGCCGCGGGGTCGGCATCGTCGAGCGCGCCCGCGCCCTCTCCGACCTCGCCCGCATCGGCTATGAGGTGGTGCCCGGCAACGAAGCGCCGCCGCTGGCCGCGTTCCAACGCCGGTTTCGCCCGGAGCGCTGGGACGGCAGGCTCGACGGCGAAACCTCCGGCCGCCTCACCGAAGCGGCGCAGCTCTACGACGCCTCGACCGCCGCGCTCGACGCCGCCCGGCGCGATCGCTTCCGGAATTACCGGCGGGTGAATTAAGCGCTCGTCATTGCGAGGAGCGCTCAGCACGACGCGGCAATCTCCCGCAGTAATGGGCCAAGGCGGATCGAGATTGCTTCGCTCCGCTCGCAATGACAGCCGTTTAATTCAGCCGCGAGGGCGCCGGGCGGGGACCGGCCGGACGGCGGGCGGCGAGTTGGCCGGCCTGATGGTGGGCCATGCGCCACTGGCCGTCCTCGCGCACAAACCAGTTGCTGGCGATCAGGGTGCCGCCGCCCAATTCCTCCTCGCACACCACCAGCGCGGTCTCGCCGTACATGAGCACGCGCTCGTCGTAGCAGACGATGCGCGGCGCGCCGGGATTGGCGAGGATGCCGCGCCAGCTTTCCATCACCGCGTCGCGGTCGGCGAGCGGCGGCCAGCCGGGATGGACGCAGGCGACCGGCGCGCGCCGCGCCCACAGCGCCTCCATCGCGTCGGCGTCGCGGGTGGTAAAGGCGCGATAGAATTCGAGATTGGCGGCAAGCACGGCATCGCTGTCGTCCATCCAGGGCCTCCGCAAGGGTTCGCCGAGCATAGCGCGCCAACGGGATTTTCGCCGCGACAAAGCGGTTTCGCGGCGCTGCCCATCTAATTGGCACCCGCCTGCCTAAAAAATGGCGTGACTAAGAATTATGCAAATGCACCCTGCGGACTCACGCCGCCGTGATCCGTTGGCCCAGCTCTTGCTCTACCGACAGCGTGAGCGGCCCCCAACGCCGTCAATCGCAGATCGAGAGGGGAAGATGAGGTTCAAGGGGACATTATGGGCGGCGTTGACCGCGCTCGCGGTCGCCGGCGCGGCTCAACCGGCAAGCGCCCAGGGAACGCCCGCAGCGCAGGGCACGATCAAGGTCGGCGTGCTGCATTCGCTGTCGGGGACGATGGCGATCAGCGAGACGACGCTGAAAGACACCATCCTGATGATGGTCGACGATCTCAACAAGCATGGCGGCCTTCTCGGCAAGAAGGTCGAGGCGGTGGTGGTCGACCCGGCGTCGAACTGGCCGCTGTTCGCCGAAAAGGCGCGCGAGCTGATCACCAAGGACAAGGTCGCCGCGGTGTTTGGCTGCTGGACCTCGGTGTCGCGCAAATCGGTGCTGCCGGTGTTCGAGGAGCTCAACAGCCTGTTGTTCTATCCCGTCCAGTACGAGGGCGAGGAAAGCTCCAATAACGTGTTCTATACCGGCGCCGCGCCGAACCAGCAGGCGATCCCGGCGGTCGAGTACCTGATGAGCGCCGAGGGCGGCAACGTCAAACGCTGGGTGCTCGAAGGCACCGACTACGTCTACCCGCGCACCACCAACAAGATTCTAGAGGCGTTCCTCAAATCGAAGGGGGTCGCGGCCGAGGACATCAAGATCAACTACACCCCGTTCGGTTTCTCCGACTGGCAGACCGAGGTCGCGGCGATCAAGACCTTCGCCGCTTCGGGCAAGAAGACCGCGGTGGTGTCGACCATCAACGGCGACGCCAACGTGCCGTTCTACAAAGAGCTGGCTAATGCCGGCATCAAGGCGAAGGACATCCCGGTCGTCGCCTTTTCGGTCGGCGAGGAGGAGCTCGCCGGCATCGACACCAAGAACCTCGTCGGCCACCTCGCTGCCTGGAACTATTTCCAGTCGGTCAAGAACCCGACCAACGACGCGTTCATCAAGCAGTGGCACGACTTCATCAAGAAGGACACCCGCGTCACCAACGACCCGATGGAAGCGCACTACATCGGCTTCAAGATGTGGGCGCACGCGGTGCAGCAGGCCGGCACCACCGATGTCGGCGCGGTGCGGCAGGCGATGTACGGGCAGAAGGTGCAAGCGCCCTCCGGCCCGGTCGAGGTGATGAACACCAACCATCATCTGTCGAAGCCGGTGATGATCGGCGAAATCCAGGCGAACGGGCAGTTCGACATCGTCTGGCAGACCAAGGCGCCGATCAAGGCCGACGCCTGGAGCCCGTTCCTGCCGGAAGACAAGGGCAAGATCGCCGACTGGACCTATCCCTGGGTCTGCGGCAACTGCACCGAAGCCAAGTTCAAGGACTAGTTCTGTGATGGCCTCCGGCCGCCACGCGCGGCGGCCGGGCCGAACACCCTGATGTCATTCCGGGGCGGCCCCTCGGGCCGAACCCGGAACCCAAGAACACCGGCTTGCCCGACTAGGCCAATCGCAGTCGCCCTTCTCTCGTCAGACCGTGTTCTTGGGTTCCGGGCCTCGCCCTGCGGGCGATTCCGGAATGATAGAAATCAGGGAGTTTTTTCACAGCCCTCTGAGGGCTGCCGCCGCTTGTCGCCGGGCAGTCGAGTCGTTCGAGGCTTCGAGATAGATCATGTTTCCCCGTTTCATCCGATTAGCCGCACTGGCGCTGCTGCTGCTTGCGGCGGCGCTGCCGGCTCGGGCCGACCCGTTCGCCGATCTGGTGGCGGCGCTGGCGAGCGATAATTTCGCCGACAAGGAAAAGGCGATCTTCGGCCTCGGCAAGCTCGGCGACGCGCGCGCCGTGCCGATCCTCTCCGGCCTCGCCAACGACCAGCTATCGACGACAAAGGACGGCAAAATCGTGCTGTCGCTGACCGCCGGCGGCACCACTAGGCTGGTCGATGCCGCAAGCGGCGCCGAGATCGCCGGCCTCAAGCCCGACGAGCTCGGCCGCATCCGCGTCAACAACCGGCTGCGCGGCACGATCGAGACCGCGATCGGCGAACTCAGCCTGTTCAGCACCGACCGCGCGGCGCGCCTCTCTGCAGCCGACGACGCCTTGAAGCACCCCTCCGAGCACGGCGCCCAGTTGCTCGAACGCGCGCTCGCCGCCGAGCAGGACCCGGCGGTCAAGGCGGCGATGCAACGCGCCTTGGCGGGGGCGCAGCTGTTCGGCGGCAGCAAGGACGAACAGCTCGCGGCGATCCACGGCCTCGGCAGCGCCACCGACCCGCAGGTCAAGAGCCTGCTCGACGAGTTCGCCGCGACCGCGAACCTCGATCCCGAGCTGAAAAAGGCGGCCGACGCCGCGATCGCCGGGATCGACCGGCGGCTGCGGCTGACCGGCGCCGTCGCCAATCTGTTCCAAGGCATCAGCCTGGGCAGCGTGCTGCTGCTCGCCGCGATCGGCCTCGCCATCACCTTTGGCGTGATGGGCGTCATCAACATGGCGCATGGCGAGATGATCATGGTCGGCGCCTATGTCACCTACGTCGTGCAGGAGTTGTTTCGCGCATTTTTGCCGCCGGGCTGGATCGACGCCTATCTCGTCATCGCGGTGCCGGCGGCGTTTCTGTTCGCCGGGCTGCTGGGGGTCGTCCTCGAGCGCTGCCTCATCCGTTTCCTTTACGGCCACCCGCTGGAGACCCTGCTGGCGACCTGGGGGGTGAGCCTCATTCTGCAGCAGGTGGTGCGCTCGATCTTCGGTGCCCCCAACAAGGAGGTGTCCAACCCGAGCTGGATGACCGGCGGGTTCGACCCGATCGGCGGGTTTACCGTAACCTGGAACCGGCTTTACATCATCGTTTTCTGCTTTGCCGTGCTGGGCGCGCTGGCGCTGATCCTCAACCGCACCCGCTTCGGCCTCTACATGCGCGCGGTGACGCAGAACCGCGACATGGCCAAGGCGATGGGCATGCGCACCGCCCGGATCGACGCGCTGACCTTCGGGCTCGGCTCCGGCATCGCCGGCATGGCCGGGGTGGCGCTGAGCCAGATCGGCAATGTCAGCCCCAACCTCGGCACCATCTACATCGTCGACAGCTTTCTGGTCGTGGTCTTCGGCGGGGTCGGCAATTTGCTGGGGACCCTGGTCGGCGCCCTGTCATTGGGGGTCGTCAACAAGCTGCTGGAGCCGGTCGCCGGCGCGATCCTCGGCAAGATCGTCGTGCTGGTGGCGATCATCCTGTTCATCCAGCGGCGGCCGCGCGGCCTCTTCGCGCTCAAGGGCCGCACCGCGGAAACGTAAGGCATGGCCGACCCGACATTGATCCAAGCGCGCGGCGCCTGGGGCCCGGGCTTCTGGCTGCGCTTTGCCGCCACCGGGCTGGTGCTGGCGGTGATCGTGCCGCTGCTCAACCGCGCGGTTCCGGCGGATTCGGCGCTCGCGGTGCCGGACTACATCGTGCCGCTGCTCGGCAAGTATTTGTGCTACGCGATGCTGGCGCTGAGCCTCGACCTCATCTGGGGCTATGCCGGCATCCTCAGCCTGGGACATGGCGCGTTCTTCGCGCTCGGCGGGTACTGCATGGGCATGTACCTGATGCGCCAGATCGGCACGCGCGGGGTCTACCAGAACCCGGTCCTGCCCGACTTCATGGTGTTCCTGAACTGGAAGGAGCTGCCTTGGTTCTGGTGGGGGTTCGACCATTTCTCGTGGACCTTGCTGATGATCGCGCTGGTGCCGGGCATTTTCGCGCTGGTGTTCGGCTGGCTGGCGTTCCGCTCGCGGGTGAACGGCGTCTATCTGTCGATCATCACCCAGGCGATGACCTATGCGCTGTGGCTGGCGTTTTTCCGCAACGACATGGGGTTCGGCGGCAATAACGGGCTGACCGACTACAAGGACATCATCGGCTGGGACGTGCATTCGCCGGCGACGCGGCTGGGGCTTTACCTGGCGTCCGTGGCGGGGCTCGGGATCGCCTATCTGGTGTGCCGCTACGTCACCCGCTCGAAGCTGGGGCGGGTGCTGCTCGCGCTCCGCGACGCCGAGAGCCGGGTGCGTTTTCTCGGCTATTCGACGACCAACGCCAAGTTGCTGGTGTTCACCCTGTCGGCGGTGCTGGCCGGGTTCGCCGGGGCGCTCTACGTGCCGCAGGTCGGCATCATCAACCCGAGCGAGTTCTCGCCGGGCAATTCGATCGAGGTCGCCATCTGGGTCTCGGTCGGCGGCCGCGGCACCCTCGTTGGCGCGGCGATCGGCGCGGTGCTGGTCAATCTGGCGAAGACCTGGCTGACCGGCGCGCTGCCCGAGGTGTGGCTGTTCTTCCTCGGCGCGCTGTTCGTGCTGAGCACATTGGTCTTCCCGCGCGGCGTGGTCGGGCTGGTGCAGCAGCTGCGCGACGTACGCCGACCGCGCGCGGCGCCGTTGCCGGCGGAAGCTAACGACCCGCTGCCGGTCAAGGAACAGGCATGAGCGCCGCCGCCGCAAATCCGGCCCTTGGCCCCGCCGCCGATGTGCTGCTGTACCTCAACGGGGTCACCGTCAGCTTTGACGGGTTCAAGGCGCTCAACGATCTGTCGCTCGTGGTGGAAGACGGCGAGCTGCGCACGATCATCGGCCCCAACGGCGCCGGCAAGACGACGATGATGGATGTTGTCACCGGCAAGACCCGGCCCGATTCGGGCGAAGTGTTCTTCCGCGGCGCCGAGGATTTGACCCGGCTCGACGAGGCGGCGATCGCCAATCTCGGCATCGGCCGCAAGTTCCAGCGCCCGACCGTGTTCGAGAATTTGACCGTGTTCGACAACCTCGACCTGGCGCTTGCCGACACCCGCAGCACCTGGCGCACGCTGTTCGCCCAACCCAACGCGGCCAAGCGCGAGCGCATCGAGGCGACCCTGTCGCGCATCGGCCTGTCGGCGCAGAGCTGGAGCCTCGCCCGGGCGCTGAGCCACGGCCAGAAACAGTGGCTGGAGATCGGCATGCTGCTGATCCACGACCGTCAGCTGCTGCTGCTCGACGAGCCGGTCGCCGGCCTCACCGACCGCGAGACCGAGGAGACCGCGGCGCTGATCCTCGACCTGGCGCGCGACCGCACCATCGTCGTGGTCGAGCACGACATGGCCTTTGTCCGCAGCCTGGGCGCCAAGGTCACCGTGCTGCACGAGGGCTCGGTGCTGGCCGAAGGCTCGATCGACTATGTGCAGAACCACCCGCGCGTCATCGAAGTGTATCTGGGGCGGTAGGGATGTTCATTTGCCGGTTATCGGCTCGCGGTTGCTCCCTCTCCGCCCCCGGGGGCGGAGAGGGCCGGGGTGAGGTGGGGGAAACACCTGCGCTTGCCCACCTCACCCTCCCGTCGCGGAGGCGACGGGTCCCTCCCTCTCCCCCCAATGGGCGGAGAGGGGCTTTTCGGTGCCGACCATGCTGACGGTCGACGCGATCGACCTTTATTACGGGGCCAGCCACACGCTGCGTCGGGTCAGCCTTGAGGCCAAGCGCGGCGAGGTCACCTGTATCCTCGGCCGCAACGGGGTCGGCAAGACCAGCCTGCTGCGCGCGATCTTCGGGTTGCAGCCGATCCGCTCCGGCAGGATCGCCTGGGAAGACCGCGACCTGACCGCGCTGCCGACGCATGAGCGCGCCCGCGCCGGTCTGGCGCTGGTGCCGCAGGGGCGCGAGATTTTCCCGCGCCTCACGGTGCTGGAAAACCTGCAGACCGGGTTCGCCACCTTGGCGCGCGACCTGCGTCACATTCCCGACGAGATCTACACGCTGTTCCCGGTGCTGAAGGACATGCTGGGCCGGCGCGGCGGCGACCTCTCCGGCGGACAGCAGCAGCAGCTGGCTATCGCCCGCGCCCTGGTCGCGCGGCCGCAGCTGCTGATCCTCGACGAGCCGACCGAAGGCATCCAGCCCTCGATCATCAAGGATATCGGGCGGGTCATCGAGCGCCTGGCCGAGCGCGGCGACATGGCGATCCTCTTGGTCGAGCAGTATTTCGAATTCGCCCGCGACCTCGCCGCCGCCTATGTCGTGATGCAGCGCGGCGAGGTGGTGCTGGCGGGCCGCAGCGACGCGATGGACGAGACCGCGGTCCGCACCTATCTGACGGTGTGAATCTCGGCGCGGAGCGCCAAAAAAAACGTAACCACGGAGACACGGAGAACGCCGAGGTTTCGGTGGCACGGTATCTCCGAGCCCCTCCGTGTCTCCGGGGCGAATCTTTGCGGCTTCGCCGCGTTCTGCCGGGGACGGGACGACCGGTTATTCGAACTCGACCGCCGGGGTGAAGATATAGCCGCCGCCGCGCACGGTCTTGATCAAGGCCGGGGAGCGCGGGTCGTCCTCGAGCTTGCGGCGCAGCCGGCCGACCTGCACATCGATGGTGCGGTCGAACGGGCCGGCCTCGCGATGCCGCGCCAGGTCGAGCAGCCGGTCGCGCGACAGCACCTGGCCCGCATGGTCGACAAACGCCGCCAGCAGCTCGAACTCGCCGGTGGTGAGGCGAACCTCCTCGCCCGCCGGCGAGATCAGCGCCCGGCTCGCCAGATCGAAGGTCCAGCCGGCAAAGCGCATCCGTACGCGATGCGCCGACAGCGCCTCGCCGGTGCGGGTGGCGACGCGGCGCAGCACGCTGCGCACTCGCGCCAACAGCTCGCGCAGATGGAACGGCTTGGGCAGATAGTCGTCGGCGCCCATTTCGAGGCCGATGATGCGGTCTACCGTCTCGGCGCGGCCGGTCAGCATGATGATGCCGATTTCCGACTGGTTGCGCAGTTCGCGGGCCAGCTGCAGCCCGTCCTCGCCGGGCAGCATCAGATCGAGGATGACGAGATCGACCTGCGAGCGCGCCAATTCCTCGCGCAGGCCCGCTCCGTCCTTCGCGGTCGACACGCGGAAACCCTCGTCGCTCAGGTACTCGCGCACCAGGTCGCAAATCTCTTGCTGGTCGTCGACGACGAGGATGTGGCCGTTCTCACTCATCGGCGAGCGGTGCCAATATTATTGGACAAACAGGCGTAAACGGGTGCGAAGCGCATCCACCATAAGCGGCGATACATTCGTTTACAATATCTTACAAAAAGACGCGGAGGCGTCATCATCGAGTTGCTGAGGGTGAGTAGGCTCTCGACCGTCCGGATCGGCGATTGCCGGTCATGAGAACGGAGAAAGCCATATGACCGACCTGTGTCGGAAGATCGAAGCCGAAATCCCGCGCCTGCGGCGCTATGCACGGGCGCTGACTCGTGATGCGGTCGCTGCCGACGATCTCGTCCAGGATTGCCTCGTCCGCGGGCTTGCCAAGCAGCATTTGTGGAAGGAAGGGACGGATTTGCGGGCATGGCTGTTCACCATCCTGCACAATCAATACGTCAATCAGGTCCGTCGGTCTGTACGCGAGGGGGCGACCGTGGCCGTCAGCGAGACCGAGCCCTCATTGACCCACGCGGCCGATCAAGGCAAGCGTCTTGAGCTGCGCGACCTCGACCGCGCGCTCGCCAAGCTCCCCGACGAGCAGCGCACCGTGATCCTGCTGGTCGGCCTCGAAGGCATGCGCTACGAGGCGGTCGCCGAGGTCATCGGCGTCCCGGTAGGCACCGTCCGCTCGCGCCTGTCGCGGGGACGCGATGCGCTGCGCCGCCTGATGGGCATCGTCCCCGACCGTCAGGCCGAAGCGATCATGGCGCAACCCGAGCCGCGCCGCGCGTCGGTGGAGCGCCGGCCCTACGCCGCCTTCCGCTCGACCATCGAATATCGCGGCGGCGGCAAGCCGCTCGCGGTGCGCTATCCGGCTCGCGCCGCCTAACCCTGCAGCGCGTCAATCAAGCCGGCCCGCTTCTCGACCGAGGGGCGGGCCGGTTCTGTTTCCAGCTGACCCCTCATAACTCGGGGCGAAGCCGCAAATCGATCGGCTGGCCTTGAGAGCGGCGCCTTGGCTTCGGTAGAGTCTTCCATATGGACGCGATCATCCGCCAACGGATCAGCCTTGAGACCGGCGACATCACCCGGCTGGCGGTCGATGCGATCGTCAATGCCGCCAATTCGAGCCTGCTCGGCGGCGGCGGCGTCGACGGTGCGATCCACCGCGCCGCCGGACCGGAATTGCTGGCCGAGTGCCGCACCATCGGCGGCTGCCCGCCGGGCGAGGCGCGGCTGACCGGCGGATATAGGCTTGCGGCGCCGCACGTCATCCACACGGTCGGGCCGATCTGGCACGGCGGCGGCGCGGGCGAAGCGGAGACCCTGGCCTCGTGCTACCGCGCCTGCCTCGGCATCGCCCGGGAGCAGAGGTTCTCCACGGTCGCGTTTCCGGCGATCTCCACCGGCATATACGGCTACCCGCGCGAGGCGGCGGCGCGGATCGCAGTCGCCACGGTTTCCGCGCATCTGGTGGCCGAGGCGATGCCGCAGACGGTCATCTTCGTTTGCTTCGATGCGGCTACCGTCGCCGTTTATGATACGGCGCTGGCCGAAACCCCTTAATCCAGCCGCTTGTTGTCGAGCTCGCGCTCGCTGCGGCGGCTTTCCTTGTCGCGTTCCTCGCGCTCGGCTTTTGTGCGGCCGAAAGCGGCGCGGTTTTCCGCGGCGCGCTGCTGCGCCTCGTCGCGCTTCTTGACCTTGCGGAACCGGTTGAGATTGACGACCGACGTCACCGCGCTACTCCCTCACAGACGCCGCCACGCTATCACGAAAGTTCACCGGCGCGGGCGCGGTCGAGTACAAAGAGCCGGATCGCGCTCGACAGGTTGCCGCTGCGCCCGGCGTCGATCGTGGCCAGGAGCGCATTGACCGATATTCGCCGGGAAGCGGCGATGTCGCCCAGCGCCTGCCAGAACACCGCCTCCAGCGAGACGCTGGTGGCGTGACCGGCGATCCGCACCGAGCGCTTGACGATGCCGTTCGCGGCCATCTCCTAGGATTGGCGCCGCGGGAGTGCTTGGCAAGCGGGATCACCATGACGGGCAACGGCCGCTCGGCAACAATCGCAATGATTGTTGCCCGATGCGGTCAACAATGTCATTGATCGCCAAGATGATCCGAGGGCTGCCGCGGGCCTGATTAGAACCGCGGCGCCAGGGGCAACTTTAGGTTCGCGGTTAACAATGCTGGGAAAGATGTTCGGCTTGCTGTCGGCGGACATGGCGATCGACCTCGGCACGGCGAACACGCTCGTCTACGTCAAGGGCCGCGGCATCGTCCTCAACGAGCCGTCGGTAGTCGCGATTGCCCAGGTGAAGGGCCGCAAACAAGTGCTTGCGGTGGGCGAGGAGGCCAAGCAGATGCTGGGCCGCACGCCGGGCAACATCCAGGCGATCCGGCCGCTGCGCGACGGCGTCATCGCCGATTTCGACGTCGCCGAGGAAATGATCAAGCACTTCATCCGCAAGGTGCATAACCGGCGGAGTTTTGCCAGCCCCCAAGTTATTATTTGCGTGCCCTCGGGTTCGACTGCGGTGGAGCGCCGCGCGATCCAGGAATCGGCCGAAAGCGCCGGCGCGCGCCGGGTGTTCCTGATCGAAGAGCCGATGGCCGCGGCGATCGGCGCCGGGCTGCCGGTGACCGAGCCGACCGGCTCGATGGTCGTGGGTATCGGCGGCGGCACCACCGTGGTCGCGGTGCTGTCGCTGGGCGGCATCGTCTATTGCCGCTCGGTGCGGGTCGCCGGCGACAAGATGGACGAGGCGATCATCGCCTATATCCGCCGCAACCATAACCTCTTGGTCGGCGAGAGCAGCGCCGAGCGCATCAAGAAGGAAATCGGCTCCGCCTGCATGCCCGAGGACGGCGACGGGCGGGTGATGGAGATCAAGGGCCGCGACCTGATGAACGGCGTCCCCAAGGAGATCGTCATCAGCGAGCGGCAGATTTCCGAAAGCCTCGCCGAACCGGTCGGCTCGATCGTCGAGGCGGTCAAGGTGGCGCTCGAGCACACCGCGCCGGAGCTGGCCGCCGACATCGTCGACAAAGGCATTGTCCTCACCGGCGGCGGCGCGCTGCTGGGCAACCTCGACTTTGTTTTGCGCCACGCCACCGGGCTGCCGGTTTCGATCGCCGACGACCCGCTGACCTGCGTCGTGCTCGGCACCGGACGGGCGCTCGAAGAGATGAAAACGTTAAAAAACCTGTTGATCAACATGTGGTGAGGGTCTTTTATCCTCGCATCTCCGCGAGCCGGGGGCGAACGGGAGAGCCATGCAGGCAGGTTTTGCGGCGCGGCCTAGAGCGGGCCGCATCGGCGCCATAATCACCAGGGGGACAAGGTGATCCGGCTGTCGGCACAATTGCGGTTGACGATTCAACGCGCGCTGTTGCCGGTGCTCGTGCTGCTGTCGGGCGCGATCATCGTGCTCGGCAAGGCCGATCAGCTGTTCTTCGATTCGGTGCGCACATCGATGACCGACGGCGTCGGCCCGGTGCTCGACGCACTGTCGCGGCCGCTCAACGCCGCCGGCAGCGTGGTCGACCGTGTCAAGATGGTCGTTACCACCTACAAGGAGAACGTCCGGCTGGGGGCCGAGAACGAGCGGCTGCTGCAATGGCAGCAGACCGCGCTCAACCTCGCCGCCGACAACCAGCAGCTGCGCGGCCTGTTAAAGGCGGTGCCGGAGAATTCGGTGTCCTACGTCACCGCCCGGGTCATCGGCAATTCGGGCGGCGCTTATGTCCGCACCATCCTCGTCAACGCCGGCACCGAGGACGGCGTCGCCCGCGGCCAGGCGGCGGTGACCGGCGAAGGGGTGGTCGGGCGGCTGACCGAGGTCGGCAGCCGCGCTTCGCGCGTGTTGCTGATCACCGACCTTAACTCGCGCATTCCGGTGACGCTCGAAAGCCCCCAGACTGAAACCACCCGCACCAGCGCGGTGCTGGCCGGCGACAATTCCGAGCGGCCGCGGCTGATGTACCTGCCGGCGGCCAGCGCCGCCAAGGTCGGCGACCGGGTGGTTACCTCGGGCGAGGGCGGGGTGTTTCCACCAGGCTTGCCTATCGGCGTCGTCTCGGCGATCGACGGAGCCGGCCCGCGGGTCGAGCCTTATGTCGAGATGTCGCAGATCGGCTACGTGATGGTCGTCGATTACGGCCTGGCGCGGGCGCTGCCCCAGCCGCTGCCGATGCTGGCGCATCCGAAGGGACGCAACAAGACGCCGGGGGGTTCGGCTGGCGGAGACGAGACGGTCGCCCGCTGAGCGGCGATGGCGCTCCCCAATGGCTCTTAAGGTCTTCAGCCTTCCCTCGCTGCCGCGGGTCGATAATGGCGCGGCGCGGCTGCTGCCGGCAGCGACGACGTTATTGGCCGCAGTGATTTCGGTGCTCCCGGTGAAGATCCCGGGCTATGCTGCGCTGACCCCGATGTTCATCCTGATGGCGGCCTATCATTGGACGATCTATCGCCCCGACCTGTTGCCGCCCCTGGCTTTGTTCGCGATCGGCCTGGCCGAGGATCTGCTGGCCGGCTCGCCGATCGGGATCAATGCGCTGACCTTGTTGTTGATGCGCGTGGCGGTGCTCGGCTACCGGCGCTATTTCGTCAACCGCACCTTCCCGTTCGTGTGGACCGGGTTCGCCTTACTGACGGTGATGGTGATGCTGGGCCTGTGGGCGCTTCACTGCCTGCTCGACCTGAGCTTTCTCGACTTTCGCAACACCATCATCCGTGCCGCCCTGACCGTCGCGATCTTTCCGCTGGCGAGCTTTATGCTCGGCCGCGCCCAACGCGCGGTGATGGGCGCCGGCTGACCGGCGCTTAGGCGGAACCCGTGCCGCGCGAGACCCAGCGACAAAAGCTCCTGACCCGACGGGCGGCGCTGCTCGCCGGCAGCCAGGTGCTGATGATCGGCGCGCTCGCCGGGCGGCTCTATCAGCTGCAGGTCTTCGAGAAAGACCGCTTTCGGGTCATGGCCGACGAGAACCGTATCAATTTGCGGCTGCTCGTGCCGCCGCGCGGGCGGATTCTCGACCGCTTCGGCGTCAGCCTCGCCGATAACCGGCAGAACTACCGCGTGGTGGTGGTGCCCGAGCAGACCGCCAACATCGAGGCGACGCTCGACGCCATCGCCAGCCTGATCGAGGTCACCGAAATCGACCGCCGCCGGGCCTTGCGCGACGCCAAGCGCAAGCACGCCTTCGTGCCGGTGGTGGTGCGCGCCAACCTCGCCTGGAACGAGATGGCGCGGATCGAGGTGGCGATCCCCGAGCTGCCCGGCGTGTCGATCGAGCAGGGGCTGATGCGCTACTATCCGGCCGGGCCGACCGCGGCGCACATCCTCGGCTATGTCGCGGCGGTGTCGGACAAGGAGCTGACCGGCGACCCGCTGCTGGAGCTGCCCGATTTCCGCATCGGCAAGGCCGGGGTCGAGAAATCCCAGGACCTGGCGCTGCGCGGCAGCGCCGGCACCAGCCAGGTCGAGGTCAACGCCTATGGCCGGGTGGTGCGCGAGATCGCCCGCGCCGAGGGCCAGTCCGGCCAGGACCTCGTCGTCAGCCTCGACGCGTCGCTGCAGGATTTTGTCACCAAACGCTGCGCCGCCGAGCAGAGCGTCTCGTGCGTCGTGCTCGATGCGGTGACCGGCGACGTGCTCGCCCTGGTGTCGAGCCCGAGCTACGACCCGATGATGTTCTCGACCGGCCTGACCCAGGCGATGTGGCAGGAGCTGACGACCGATCCGCGCAACCCGCTGTCGAACAAGGCGATCGCCGGGCTGTATCCGCCGGGATCGACGTTCAAGCCGGTGGTGGCGCTGGCGGCGCTCGAGGGCGGGGCGATCAGCCCGGAGACGCACATCACCTGTCCCGGCTATGTCGAGCTCGGCGACGCCACCTTCCACTGCTGGAAAAAGGGCGGTCACGGCACGCTGAACCTGCGCGACGCGATCAAGAATTCCTGCGACGTATATTTTTACGAGACCTCCCGCCGCGCCGGCATCGACCGCATCGCGGCGATGGCCCGCCGCTTCGGCTTCGGTCGGGCGCTCGGCCTCGACATCCCGGGCGAGCGCGCCGGGTTGGTGCCGGACCGCGACTGGAAGCTCGCCACCACCGGCGTCGCCTGGCAGCAAGGCGAAACCCTGAACGCCGGCATCGGCCAGGGCTCGGTGCTGGCGACCCCGCTGCAGGTGGCGACGATGGTGGCGCGGCTGGTCACCGGGCGCGCGGTCGTGCCGCACCTGATGCGCCCCGCCGGCACTTTGCCGGCCGGCGGCGACCGAAATCCCCCGGTCTTCGCCCCGCTCGGCATCACCCCGCACGCGCTCTCGGTGGTGCTCGATGGGATGACCGCGGTGGTCAACGAGCAGGGCGGCACCGCCTATGCCGCGCGCATCACCGACCCCGCCTATGCGATGGGCGGCAAGTCGGGGACGTCGCAGGTCCGCCACATCACCCAGTACGAGCGCGACCACGGCCTGCGCAAGCCCGACGAAATCCCGTGGAAGGAGCGCGACCACGCGCTGTTTGTCGGCTTCGGCCCGGTCGGCGCGGCGCGCTATATCTGCGCGGTCGTGGTCGAGCATGGCGGCGAGAGCGGCGGCGGCGGCTCGGCGGTGGCGGCGCCGATGGTCCGCGACGTTTTGCTCGAGGCGCAGAAGCGTGACCCGGCGCGCAAGGTGCCGCAGCCCGATTCGGTGGCCCAGGTCGCGGTTCCGACGCCGCCGCCCGTGCCCGAGCCCGCCCCGCGCTCACCTCGCGGATAGGCGTGGGCGGCTAGGAATGGGCGGATAGCATGGCCAGCCTGTCGCCCGATATCGGCCGCCACGAGCTTACCTTTTCCGACAAGGTGCGCGGGATCAATTGGGGGCTGATTTTCCTCATTAGCGCAATTTCCGGCATCGGCTTCGCGATGCTGTATTCCGCCGCCAACGGCAATTTGCAGCCGTGGGCGTCGAAGCAGATGGCGCGGTTCGCGATTGCCTTTATCCCGATGATCGCGGCGGCGCTGATCGACATCCGCCACTGGTTCCG
The DNA here is from genome assembly GCA_038228485.1 of Alphaproteobacteria bacterium. GTDB lineage: Bacteria > Pseudomonadota > Alphaproteobacteria > ATCC43930 > CGMCC-115725 > DATARH01. The sequence goes on along the minus strand of JBBRPG010000038.1, from coordinate 339 downwards.
CCTGTCGTACTGGATCTACGGGCTGGCGCTGGCGCTGGTCTTGCTGGTCGATTTGCGCGGCGTGATCGGCATGGGGGCGCAGCGCTGGATCGATCTCGGGTTCATCCAGCTGCAGCCGTCCGAGCTGATGAAGATCGCGATGGTGCTGGCGCTGGCGCGCTACTTCCACTGCCTCAACGCCGAGAATGGCGGCCGCATCGTCGATTTGGTCGTACCGGCGGCGCTGATCGTCGTGCCGGTCGGATTGGTGCTGAAGCAGCCCGACCTCGGCACCGCGATGATGCTGCTCGCCAACGGCGCGATCATCTTCTTCCTCGCCGGCGTGCGGCTGTGGATATT
>JBBRPG010000037.1:0-25370 GCA_038228485.1 Alphaproteobacteria bacterium | reverse complement strand
GCGGGAGAGGGTGGCTCCGGGCGCAGCCCGGAGACGGGTGAGGGTTCGTCATGTGCTGACGCTCGCTCTCCCATTGCAATGCGGGGTCGCTCCCTCGTTCTCGGTGCGGGAGCGGGTCTATGAAATCCTTCCGCGCCGGGGTCGATATTGGGGGCACCTTTACCGATATCGTGCTGCTCGGCGACGGCGGCGAGCGCTACACCAAAAAGGTGTCGTCGACCGTTGACGACTATGCCCGCGCCATCGTCGACGGGCTGTCGGCGCTGCTCGCCGAGATCGGCGGCGGGCGCATTGTCGAGCTGCTGCACGGCACTACGGTCGCCTCGAACGCGATCCTCGAGCACAAGGGCGCTAAGACGGGGCTCATCACCACCCGCGGCTTCCGCGACGTGCTCGAAATCCGCAACCTGCGCATGCCGCGCCTCTATGACATGAGCTGGACCAAGCCGCCGCCTTTGGTCGAGCGGCGCTGGCGGGTCGAAGTCGATGAGCGGATTAACGCGCAAGGCGAGATCGACACCCCGCTCGACGAGGCCAGCGTCGAGCGCGCCGCCCGGTTTCTCGTCGCCGAAGGGGTCGAGGCGATCGCGGTCTGCCTGCTGCACTCCTATCTCAACCCGGCGCATGAGCGGCGGGTGAAGGAGATCGTCACCAGCCTCGCGCCGGCGACGACCCTCTGCATCAGCGCCGAGGTGCTGCCACTCATCAACGAGTACGAGCGCAGTTCGACCACCGTCATCAACGCCTATGTCCGGCCCATCGTCGAGCGCTACCTGTCGCGGCTGATCGGCGAGGTGGCGCGCATCGGCATCGACGTGCCGCTGCTGCTGATGCAGTCGAATGGCGGGCTCACCACCGCCAAAGCCGCCGCGGTGACGCCGATGCACATCATCGAGTCGGGGCCCGCCGCCGGCGTCGTCGGGGTGCAGGCGCTGTGCGCGCGCATCGGCATCGGCAAGGCGATCTCGTTCGACATGGGCGGCACCACCGCCAAGGCGTCGCTGATCGAGAACGGCGAGGTCACCCGCGCCGCCGAGTACCAGGTCGGCGCCGGCATCGTGCTCGGATCGCGGCTGCTGTCGGGGGCCGGCTACACGCTGAAGGTGCCGGCGATCGACCTCGCCGAGATCGGCGCCGGCGGCGGTTCGATTTTATGGATCGACGCCGGCGGCGCGCTGCAGGTCGGGCCGCACAGCGCCGGCGCCTCGCCTGGCCCGGTCGCCTACGACCAGGGCGGAACCGAGCCCACGGTCACCGACGCCAACCTGGCGCTGGGCTATCTCAACCCCGGCCATCTCGTCGGCGGCGCGCTGAAGCTCAACGCCGACAAGGCGCGGGCAGTGATCGCCGAAAAAATCGCCGGCCCGCTTGGCATGAGCCTCGAAGCCGCCGCCTACGGCGCGCACCTGATCGCCGCCTCGAACATGATCCGCGCGATCAAGGCGGTGTCGAGCGAGCGCGGCCGCGACCCGCGCGAATATGCCTTGGTGGCCTTTGGCGGCAACGGCCCGATCTTTGCCGCCGGCATGGCGCAAGAGATCGGCATCCAGCAGGTCTTGATCCCGCCCTCGGCCGGGGTGTTCTCGTCGTTCGGACTGCTCTATGCCGAGGTCGAGTATTACTTCACCCGCACCCGCAAGCGCCTGTTGCGCGGCACCTCGCCGGCGGAATTGCAGGCAGTGCTCGACGGCCTCGAAACCGAGGCGCACACCCGGCTCGGCGAGGACGGGTTTGCCCCGGATCGCATCGACATCCGCCGCTTCGCCAGCCTGCACTACCAGGGCCAGTCATTCGAGTTGCGCGTGCCGGTGGCGACCGGGCGGCTCGATGCGGCGGCGCTTTTGGCGATCGAGGAAGCCTTCGGAGTCGAGCATGAGCGCACTTACGGCCACCGCGCCGGGGTCGACGAGCCGGACGAGCTGGTCAGCCACGAAGTCATCGGCCGCGGCATCCCCGAAACGCCGCGCGCCGCTTCCGCCGCGGCGGCAAGCCTCGCCCCCGACATCGCCATCGCCGACCGGACCCGCCGTGCCTATTTCGGCCCGCAGCAGGGCTGGCTGGAGGCGCGCGTAGTCAACCGCAGCACTCTCGTGACCCCGCATCTGGGTCCCTGCATCGTCGAGGAATACGACGCCACCTGCCTCGTCCCGCCCGGCTGGGCGGCGCGGTTAGACGGATTCGGCAATATCGCGATGACGAAAGCGGCTAAAGGCCCACCAGCGGAGCCAGCCTGGCGCTGATTTCGTCAAGTACGCTATCCGGGGCGCGGCCGATAATCTCCAGCTTGCGGGCCTCACGGTCCATGCTGCGCACGTTATCGACGAGAACGACGCCAGATACCGGCAATCCGGGAGGAAGCTTTACCTCGGTCCGCCAACCCCGCTCTCGGGTAGTGATGGGACAGACGACGGCCAGTCGGGAGTATTCGTGGAACAGACGCGGACTCAATACGATGCCTGGTCGTCTTCCGCCCTGCTCGCTGCCGGCATGTGGCGAAAACAGCATCCAAACCAGGTCGCCGCGGTCGGGCAAGTCCATCAAATGAGCTCGTCGCCCATAGGCCAGTCATCTTCCATAAATTCGCTGCCTTCGGGTGTCATTCCTACCACCAGCTCCTCGATCGTAAATCGCCGGCGCGATGGCGTAATGACAATCCGCCCGTCGTCAAACCCTTCGATATCGACCCGAGCGCCTTCGGTAAGCCCAGCCCGCGTCGCCACGTCGCGCGGCACGCGCAGGCCGAGGCTGTTGCCCCATTTTGTCACGCGCAGTTGGGTTGCCATTAGTCTCTCCGTGTCGCTCCGAAGAGATAATGTGTATTAAATTGATCTACAAGTCTAAGCCGCCACCTTGACCAGCTTGTGGATCACCCGGCGCTTGGCCGGGGCGTCGCCCGCCGCAAACCGAGACCATGACCGCCCCGACAACTCACCGACATAGATGCTGCCTTTGCTGTCCACCGCGATGCCGTGCGGCGAGGTGAACTGGCCGGGCTCGATGCCGGCGTGCATCTTGCCAAGCCGCGCCTTCACCTCATGGTCCTTGGTGGTGTGAATGCTGACCCGCGGCCCGATATTCGGCCAGTTGCGGTTGATCTCGCCCGACGGCCCGCCCTCGCCGATATAGCAAAGCGGGCTATGCCCTTTCGCCAGGCACATGCCGTTGGGGCGGTGCAGGTAGTTCCACTGCGTCTCCCATTTGCCGTTGCCGTCGAAGATCTGGACGCGGTGGTTCTCGCGGTCGGCGACGTAGAGCCAGCCGTCCGGGTCGCAGCAGATGTTGTGCGGGATGTTGAACTGGCCGGGGTCGGTGCCCGGCTCGCCCCATGACGACAACAGCTTGCCGCCGGGCGTGTATTTGTGGATGCGGGCATTACCGTACCCGTCGGAGATGTAGAGGTAGTCGCCTTGCGGCGACAGCGCGGTGTGGGTGCAGCGGTGGAATGGCTCGCCCGACATGTACGGGCTCGGCGTGCCAGGGACGCCGAGCGTCATCAGCACCTTGCCGTCGAGCGTGCAGTGGCGCACCGAATGGTCGCCGTCATCGGTCAGCCAGATCGTGTCGTCGGGCCCGACATGGACGCCGTGCGGCCGGCTGAACACACCCTCGCCCCAGGTGCGCAGCAAATTGCCGTCGCTGTCGAACACCGCGACCGGGTGGTCGCCGCGGTTGAAGGCGTAGACGTTGTCCTTGCTGTCGACCCCGACCGCGGCGACATCGCCGAGCACGATCTCGTCGGGGATCTTCGCCCAGTTCTCGTCGACCTCGAAGGTGTAGTCGCCGCCGCCGAGCCGCACCGCCATCGTCTCCTCCCTAACCGAATGTCATTGCGAGCGAAGCGAAGCAATCTCGATCGCCCTACCTAACCGAGCGGGAGATTGCTTCGTCGCTGCGCTCCTCGCAATAACGGCGCATCTGTTTAGGCCGCCTGCACCGCCGCTCCTGCCGCGCGCCGCACCAGCACCATTTTCTCGGCCACCCGGCCGAAGAAATGATAGCCCGAGCCGCCTTCGGCAAGCAGGTCGAGAAACCCGTCGGGATCGGTGATCTTCACCCCGCCGAGGATGTCGGCGCCGCGCTTGAGGAACGCGTCCGGCAACGCCCCGACCGTCGGCCCGACCACGGTGACCCGCGCCTCCGGCCGCGCCCAGGACAGCAGCTTCTCGAGCGTGTCGTTGAGAGCAGTGTGGTGCCGGTGATCAGCAGCACATCGGCCTGCGGCACCACTTCGCGCGCGGTCTCGGCCGGGCGGTAGAACGGCATCTCCTCGGCCTTCAGGGTGTCGGGGTCTTTTTCCAGCACCAGGAACGGCTGCCCGCGCCGCTTCAGCTCCTTGAGGAACGGCACAAACGCGCCGACCACGATAGTCTGGTCATCCGGCGCAAAAACATTGGCGGCGAACGCATCGACGCCGTGCCTGAGCTCGACCAGCGGGTGCGGCCGGCGCTCCCAGCACAATTCGGCGAGCGCGTTGACCGCGGCAATGCCGACGCCGCGGCGGATGCCGTGGCTGGAGAACGCCTCCTGCATCACGTCGCGCCCCGGCCGGCCCTTGAGCTTGCCGGGGAACGGCATCGCCATCGCCGAGGAGGGGCAGCACACCGCCTCGGGGATGGTCTTGATCGGCGTCGCGCAGGCGCCGGCATGGCCGGTGTCCAGCTTCACCCCGGTAAAGAACAGCCCGATCGTCGCCCGCTCGATCACAATGTGGTCGAGGTCGTTGCCGAGAATGTCGGTGACGGCGGCTATCGTCTCGGCGAGGATGCCGTTTGGCATGGGGCTATGCACGACATGGTCCCGTTTGCTGTTCGCGGTGTTTGCAGCATAGCACCGCCCCATCCGATTTTGAGGAGTTCCGATCCATGCCCACCCTTCCCAGCGGCCTCATCTACACCGATAGCGAAATCGGCACCGGCGCCGAGGCGGTTTCCGGCAAGTCCGTGTCGGTGCATTACACCGGCTGGCTGCAGGAAGCGGGCGGGCAAAAGGGCAAGAAATTCGACAGCTCGGTCGATCGCGGCCAGCCGTTCGGGTTCAAGCTCGGCGCCGGCCAGGTCATCCAGGGCTGGGATCAAGGAGTCGCCGGGATGAAGGTGGGCGGCAAGCGCACCCTGATCATCCCGTCCGAGCTCGGCTACGGCGCGCGCGGCGCCGGCGGCGTCATCCCGCCCAACGCGATCCTGATCTTCGACGTCGAGCTGCTCGGCGTCTGAGCCTCTAATCCCTCACCCTCCCATCGCTGCGCGACGGGCCCCTCCCTCTCCCGCAAGCGGCCGGAGGTCAAATTCAGCCGGTTCCTCCCCCCGCACCGGGGGAGGAGCCGTTGGGCCGGACGCCGCGCTGAACCGTAAACTTTGGCCGAGCTTCCGTTTTCTGGAGAGCCCCCGCAAGCGGGAGAAGAGTTAATCGCGCCGGCGTTAAAGCCCCTCTCCCGCTTGCTTGCGGGAGAGGGTGGCTCCGGGCGCAGCCCGGAGACGGGTGAGGGTAGCCGTGCCGGCCCTCTAATAATGCTCTTTCGGCAGGTTGAGGTGCGGGAACGGGCTGTGGACGTGCGAGGGCACGACCAGCGGCGCGGGACGGATGTACGATTTGTCGAGCTGGGCGTAGCTGGTGACCCCCAAGAGCGACAGGCAGATGCGCACCTCATCCTCGAGGATCTCGAACAGCCGCACCACCCCTTCCGCGCCCGCCGCCGCGAGGCCGTAAACATAAAGCCGGCCGCACGCGACCGCGTCGGCGCCGAGGATGATCGCCTTCACCACGTCGGTGCCGCGGGTGATGCTGCCGTCGACGATGATCTTGGCGCGGCCCTTCACCGCCTCGACCACCTCCGGCAGCACCTCGATCGAGCCGATGCCCTGGTCGAGCTGGCGCCCGCCATGGTTCGACACATAGACGCAATCGACCCCGTGCTCGACCGCGATCGTCGCGTCCTCATGGGTGGCGATGCCCTTGAGGATCACCGGGATCTTCGACAGGCGCTTGATCCGGTCGATATCCTTCCAGTCGAAGCGCGCCTGGTAGATGCGGGCGTCACCGACCCGCACGCGCCGGCGCTCGTGACGCTTGGCGATGTCGCGCTCGCGCCGCGAATAGCTGTCGGTGTCGACGGTCAGCGCGAAGGCGTTGTAGCCGTGGTCCATCGCGCGGCGGACATGGTCGTCAACCCAGTCTGCGTCGCCGCGGACATAGAGCTGAAAGATGCGGAACCCGTCGCCGGCGGCCTCGGCGGTCTTTTCCAGCCCCGGATGCGACACCGAGGAGAGGATGATGCCGTTGCCGAATTCGCTGGTCGCCTTGGCGACGGTGGCGCCGCCGCCCGGCTCGAAATTCTCCAGCGATCCCACCGGCGCACACAGCACCGGAAGGCGCAATTTCTTGCCGAACAGCTCCCGGCTGCAGTCGACATCCGACACGTCGCGCAGCACCCGCGGGCGGAAGCCGATCGCGTCGAGCGCGGCGCGATTGCGCGCGATCGTCGTCTCGGTCTCCGAGGCGCCGATCAGATAGTCCCAATTGTTGCGGCTGAGGTTGGTGCGCGCCTGCGTGACGAATTCGTGCAGGTTCATAAAACGGTATTCGAGGAGTTCGTCGGCCATCGGTGAACCTTGTCAAAAAGCGATCGGGAAAAGCGGAGGAACCCTAATAGACGAGCCATGCACCGGCAACCGGCGCTGCGCGATACTTTGCGCTTGGGCCGCGTGGCGCGCAGTCGCTACGATGGCGCACCGAACAAACGACCCCCGAGAGGAGACGCCTATGCCCCACCGCATTCTCACCCCCGCCGGTCACGGCGACGAGACCATGCAGATCGCCGCCGATCTGCTGCCGTCCGAATACGAATTGGTCACCGCGCCGCATGGGACGCCTGAATTCTGGAATTTGCTCAAGGATGCCGAGTTCTACATCGGCGCCGGCCAGTTCAAGCACGGCCCGGAATTCTACGCCCAGGCGCCCAAGCTGAAATTGGTCCAGACCCTGAGCGCCGGCTACAACACCTACGACCTCGACGCCGCCCGCGCCGCCGGGGTGCCGATCTGCAACAATGGCGGCGCCAATGCGACCGCGGTCGCCGAGCACGCGGTGATGCTGATGCTGGCGGTGTCGCGCAATTTGATCTCGGTGCATGACGGGGTCGTTTCCGGGCGCTGGCGCGGCAACGATTTTAACGCGACCAAGCTCTACGAACTCGAGGACAAGACCCTCGGCATCGTCGGCCTCGGCAATATCGGCAAAAAGGTCGCCCGCCGCGCCAAGGCGTTCGACATGCGCGTCCAGTATTACGACGTCAATCGCATGACGACCGACCAGGAAGACGCGCTCGGCGTCCGCTTCGCGCTGTTCCCCGAGCTGCTGAAGACCTCGGACTACGTCTCGCTGCACGTGCCGCTCGACAAGTCGACGCATAAGCTGATCGGCGGGCGCGAGCTGTCGATGATGAAAAAGACCGCGATCCTGATCAATACCTGCCGCGGGCCGGTGGTCGACGAGGTAGCGCTTTATCACGCGCTCAACAACGACGTGATCATGGCCGCCGGGATCGACGTGATGGTCGAGGAGCCGCCCAAGCCCGATCACGAACTGTTCACGCTCAAGAACGCGATCTTCAGCCCGCATTCCGCCGGCCCGACCTGGGACAACCACCCCAAGCGCTGGCGCAACGCCTTCGACAATTGCGAGCGCGTCGCCCGCGGCCAGCGGGCGTTCTGGATCGTCCCGGAGCTGCGCGACGCGATATAGATAAGAAAACATCGACGCAGAGGACGCAAAGGAGACGCGGAGGACGCGAAGCCGCAGGTAAAGCGGCGAAGCCGCAACAAAATCACCATCGATCCGGTGATCGGCGGCGCTTTGCGTCAAAAGATGCCTCCGCGTCCTTTGCGCACCTTCTGCGATCTTTGCGTCGAATTTTTTCGGGGAGGACACCGATGGCCGGCCACAACCCGCGCACGGTCGAGGAGGCGCGTGCCTTCGTCGCCCATGTCGAATCCCTGTTCATGCCGTGGAATATCGAGGCGCTGCTCGCCGGCTTCACCGACGATTGCGTCGTCAAGTTCGGCGACCTGCCCGTGCTCAACGGTAAGGCGGCGCTGGAAAAGCTGTTCCACAGCCGGATGGAGCGGCAGAAGGGCTACCGTCTGGTCAAGGAGTTCCGCGCCTTGATGGGCGACAAGATCGCCAATTATTGGGAAGGCTGGTGGGAAGACCGCGTGACCAGCGCCAAGATGCAGGGGCGCGGGGTCGAAATCTGGACCATGCGCGACGGCAAGGTCGCGGTGTGGGAAGCGGCGTTCAACGTCAACGAACAGGGCAAGCCCAGCGTGATGGGCCTTGTCTAGGCGAAAGGGCATGCCGTGACCGCGCTCGACCGCCGGCGGTTTCTTGCCGCCGGGGCCGCCTTGGCCGCCCCCGGTATCATGAGCGCACGCGCGGCCGAGGCGATCGACGCCGCCAATGCGCTGGTCACCGGCCGGCTTACCATCGACATGCACAGCCACGGCGGTGGCTTTATCCGCGAGGATACGACGGCCGACCCGGTCGTCGATGCGATGCGGGCGGGCGGGTTGGCGGTGGCTTGCCTGGCCATCGTTTCCGATTCGCCGACACACAAAGTCTTCGCCGACCGCACCATCCATCCGGTGCGCGAGCCCGACCCCGGTGAGCTTTACGCCTGGAGCAGGGCGTCGTTCGCCCGAGTGCTGCGGCTCGCACAGGGGCAGGGCGCGAAAGTCGTCGGCTCCGCCGCCGACCTGCGCGCCGCGGCGGCTGGCGGGCCGGCGGTCGTCGTCGCCGCCGAGGGCGCCGATTTTCTCGAAGGCCGCATCGATCGCGTCGAGGAAGCGCGGCGGCAATTCGGGCTGCGGCACCTGCAGCTTGTGCATTACCGGCCCAACGAACTCGGCGACATTCAGACCGAAAACCCGGTGCATAACGGCCTCACCGATTTCGGGGTCGAGGTTGTGCGCGCGTGCAACCGGCTCGGGATCGTCGTCGATGTGGCGCACGCCACTTACGAGGTGGTCAAGCGCGCCGCCGCGGCGACCAGCCGGCCGCTGATCCTGTCGCATACCTCGCTGACCGCGGCGCCGGGCCGCATAGCCGCCAAATTTCCGCCGACCATGCCCGCGTCGTCGCGCAAACCGGCGGTGTCATCGGCGTGTGGCCGCCCGCCTCGATCTATCCCAATATCGACGCGATGGCGGCTGGGATGGCGCACCTTGCCGAGATCGTCGGAGTCGACCATGTCGGACTGGGCAGCGACATGCGCGGGCTCACCGGCGCGTCGGTGCTGCCGAGCTACCGTGCTTTTCCCCTGCTCGCGCAAGCGCTCTTGGCGCGCGGCCTCTCGCCGGAGGATGCCGGCAAAATCCTCGGCGGCAACTACGCCCGCGTGTTTGCCGCGACCGTCGGCTGAACCGGCGGCGCTTTGACAGGGAGGATATCGAGATGATCCATCGGCATGGGCCGGGTTGCGTGTCGCGGCGGCTGATGCTCGCCGGTCTCGGCGCCGCGGCGCTGCCGCTGGCTACGGCGCGCGCTGCCGACAGCTTCGACCCCGCGCCGCGGCGGGTCGATGTCCACCACCATTTCTTCCCGCCCGGCTATGTCGACAAGATGGCCGAGGTGGTCGGCAACAAGCCGAGTCCGCTGATGACCGGCTGGAGCGTCGCCGGCGTGCTCGAGCACATGGACAAGACCGGGGTGGCGACCGGCATCGCCTCGATCTCGCCGTGGGGTCCGCATTTCAAGGACGCCGCCCAGGCGCGCCAGCTCGCGCGGCTGTGCAACGACTACGCGGCGCAGATGGGCCGCGACCGCCCCGGCCGCTTCGGCCTGTTCGCGGCGATGCCGCTGCCCGATATCGACGGGACGCTGAAGGAGATCGAATACGCGCTCGACACGCTCAAGGCCGAGGGCATCGGGCTGATGACCAGCTACGGCGACAAATGGCCGGGCGACCCGCTGTTCGCCCCGGTCTGGGAAGAACTCAACCGGCGCAAGGCGGTCGTCTATTTCCATCCGAACACGCCGAATTGCTGCGGCAGCCTGGTGCCGGACGCGCAGCCTTCGATGCTCGAATGGCCTTACGACACCGGCCGTGCGGTGGTAAGCCTGCTGCTCGGCGGCGCGCTGGCGAAATATCCCGATATCCGCTGGATATTCTCGCATGCCGGCGGTCCGGTGCCGGCCTTGGCGGGGCGCATCGTCAACATGACGCGCAACCGCAAGGACCTCGCGCAGATCGCGCCGCAAGGCGTGATGCAGGAACTGACCAAGCTCCATTACGACACCGCCAACGCCAGCTTTGCCCCGACGATGGCGGCGCTGCTCAAATTCGTGCCGGTGTCGCAGGTCGTGTTCGGCAGCGACTATCCGTACTACTCGCTGGAAGAGAATGTCGGGTTGCTCGCCGAGGTTCCGCTCACCCAAGCCGAACGCCAGGCAATCGACCGCGGCAATATAGCCCGGTTAATGCCGCGGTTCGCGGGGTGAATCCAATGAAGGCGACGATCGAAATCGAAGACGAGTTGCTGGCGACGGCCCGCGAATACACGGGCATTCACACCGTCGAGGAACTCGTCTATCAGGGCATCAAAGGGCTGATTGAACGAGAGGCTGGCCGCAGATTGGCGCGCCTTGGCGGAAGCTCTCCCAACTTAAAGGCGCCGCCGCCACGCCGCCGGCCTTCGCAAGCGTCTCACTGCTCCCGGCACTTGACCATGCGCAGCGGGGTGTAGGTCTGCACCACCATGCCGCGCTGGTTGACGACGCGCACGCGGGTGCGCACCAGCCCGCGGCCGGGGCGGCTTTTCGACAGCCGCGCCTCGATCACCTCGCACTCGGCGTGGATCGTGTCGCCCGCCAGCACCGGACCTTCGATGTTCAGCTCCATGTGCAGAAAGGCGAAGCCGGTGTGCTGCATCGTCGATTGGGTGAGCAGTCCTTCGGCGAACGCGTAGACCAGCGCGCCCGGCGCCGGGCGGCCCTTGATGTCGCTTTCATGCGCCAGGAATTCCAGGTTGGTGAACAGCACCTCGACCATCCCGGTGCAATTGACGAAATTGGTGATATCGGCCTCGGTGACGGTGCGGCCGATGGTCTGAAATGTCCGCCCGACCGGCAGATCCTCGAAAAAGAAGCCGAGCCCGACCGTTTCCATCTCGCCCTCTCCCATGCTGCGCCCGGAGGATACCGCCGCCCTACGCGGCCATGCTAGCATCGGCGGTCGCCGCCCTTTTACCCGAGGATAGAGGATGCCCCGCATCGCGCTGATCCATGCCGTGGCCGTCGCGATGGCGCCGGTGCACGATTGTTTCCGCCAGCTATGGCCCGAAGCGGAATGCATCGACATCCTCGACACCTCGCTGTCGCGCGACCGCGAGCGCGACGGGCGGCTCACCGACACCATGGTCGGGCGCTTCCTGCTGCTGGCGAAATACGCCGAGGACAACGGCGCCGACGGCATCCTCTTTACCTGCTCGGCCTTCGGCGAGGCGATCGAGCAGGCCGCCGCCCAGGCCGGCGTTCCGGTGCTCAAACCGAACGAGGCGATGTTCGACGCGGCGCTGGCGGCGGGCAAGCGGCTCGGCATGCTGGCGACCTTCGAGCCGAGCGTCCTCGGGATGGAGGCTGAGTTTCGCGACATCGCCGGCGCCGCCGGGTCACCGGCCGTGCTCGACAGCCATTGCGTCGCCGGGGCGATGAAGGCGCTGCAAGCGGGGGACGGCGTCACGCATGACCGCCTCCTGGCCGAGGCGGCGCCGCGCTTCGCCGATCGCGACGCGGTGCTGCCCGCGCATTTCTCGACCTCGCGCGCGGCGCAGGCGGTGCAAAAAGCGCTGAAATGCCCGGTGCTGACCGCGCCCGGCGCGGCGGTGGCAAAGCTGAAGGCGGCGCTGGCCTAGAAATCCCCCCGGCAAGCAGAGGCAGATGGACCGCCGCTACGACCGCTTGCCGGCGTAGGAGACCGTCAGCCCCAGCGCCTTGACCACCTCGTCGGCGCTCTTGGCGTTCTGGATCGAGGCGGCCGACGCCTTGTCCGGCGGGTTGACGGTGATACGCAGCGGGCCCTTCGGCTTCTCGTAGTCCTGGATATAGGCGACCAGCGTGTCGATGGCCTTTTTCGCGTCCTCGCCCTGGCCTTCTTTCATCCCGTCGAGGGTCGTCTTCGCCATTTCGACCCACGCTTTCGCGTCTCCGCCCTGCAACACCGCGGCGATCGGAACCGCTTTTCCCAGCAGCGACTTGTCGTCGTAGACGAAGGTGCCGGTGCGCAGGGTCGCGTCGTTCATCGCCTCGTCGGGTTTGGCGACGGCGTCCTCGCTGATGCCGTCGACGATGAAAGACAGCTCGAGCCGGGCGAGCCCGTTGAGGGTCAGCTCGAGGCGGCTGAGCGTGAACGCCTGCTTGTCGGTGTCGAGCTTGTATTCGAGCTGCAGGTCGGCGCTCAGCTTGTCGATCCCGACCATCTGCTTGAGGTCGATGCCGCCGCCGGGATTGTTGCTCGCGGCGACCCCTTCGATGCGGATTTTGGCGTAGAGCGGCGGCTGGTTTTTTTCGATCGAATCGAAATCGAGGTCCTCGACCGCGATGGTCTTGATGTTGATCGGCTCGGGCTTTTCTTTCTTGTCGGCGTCGGCCGGGAGGGTAAGGACCACCCCTTCGAGCGTGAACCCGTCGTCGCCCACCGCTTTGGCGCTCTTATAGGTCAGCGTGTCGGGCGGGATTTGCGGCTTGAGCGTCTTCTCGAACTTGCTCAGCCCATCGGCCGCCGCCGGGCCGGCCATCGCCCATCCGGCCACCAGTCCGACGGCCACAAGGCCGATGATCCGCATCTTCGCCATCACGACCCCGCGTGTAAGTGAGTTAGAGGAAACTGTCGTCTTATACGAACCGCGCCGCGGCAGCACAACGGGCGCGGATACGTCGAGCCCATGCAGGAAACGCGCCCGTGCCCGGCGTTTTGCGCTCAGCGGCTTTGCCCGAACGAGGCGCTGGGTACGTCGCGAAACAGCGACATGTGGGTGTGGTCGGCGACCCAGTCCTCGCCGATCGCGCGGCGCGAGAACGCGGCGGTGGTGCGGCCGGGGCGGACGTATTCGCTGCCGTCGGGGTGAAAGCCGGTCGAGTCGAACACGCCCATGCCGATCGCGGTCAGCCGATCGGCCGAGACGATCGCCCTGATGTCCTCCATGCGATAACGAAACCCGGTCGTCACCGGCCAGACGTTGCGCCATTGCGCGGCCTCGACCTTGTCGCGCCCGGTGATGAAATTCTCAAACGTCCCGAAGGCGATCATGTCGTCGGCGAAAATCGCGCGCGCGCCGGCGAAGTCGACCGCGCGGACGTGCTCCGACAAGCGCTCGAACCAGGCCTTGACGCGCGCCAAATCGTCGGGATGGGGGGCGGGGATCATGGTCGTTTCTCCGGCGGGTCGACCCGTGCCACGCTACACTCATTCACTGGGATGCTTGAAGGGAAAGCCATGTCCGGGCCGCTGGCAGGAGTTCGCGTCATCGATCTGACGGCCGTGGTCTTGGGGCCGGTGGCGACGCAGATCTTGGGCGATCTCGGCGCCGAGGTGATCAAGATCGAGGAACCGGCGGGCGACGTGATGCGCTCTCTCGGGCCGCTGCGCAACCCCGGCATGGCCGCCTATTTCCTCAACGTCAACCGCAACAAGAAAAGTGTGGTGCTCGACCTCAAGCGCCCCGTGGCGCGGGCGGCGCTGCTGCGGCTGGCGGCCACCGCCGACGTGCTGGTGCATAACATGCGGCCGGATGCGGCGCGGCGCTGCGGCATCGATTATGCCGCAGTGAGCGCCGCCAACCCGCGCATCGTCTACGCCTCGGCCAGCGGCTACCGGCCCGACGGCCCCAACCGCGACCGCGCCGCCTTCGACGACGTGATCCAGGGCGAAAGCGGGTTCGCCGCGCTCAACGCCGAGAGCGACGGCGCGCCCCGCTACGCGCCGATGGTGATCGGCGACAAGATCAGCGGCTATGTCCTGGCCTCGATGATCGGCATGGCGCTCTACGCCCGCGAGAAGACCGGCAAGGGCCAGGAAGTCCACGTGCCGATGTTCGACACGATGGCCGCGTTCAACCTGGTCGACCACCTTTGGCACGGCGTCTTCGGCGAGCCGGAGAAGGGGCTTGGCTACCCGCGCATGCTGACCCCGCATCGCCGCCCCTATGCGACCACCGACGGCCATGTCTGCCTGCTGGCGACGACCGACCGGCAATGGCGCAATTTGTTCGACGCGCTCGATGCGCCCGAGCTCGCCGACGACCCCCGCTTTTCGACCCTCGCGGCGCGCACCGCCAATATCGACGAGCTTTACACCTGGCTCGCCGGACGGATGCAGACCAGGAGCACCGCCGAGTGGCGCGCCCGGCTCGACGCCGCCGACGTGCCGAACGGCGGGGTCAACGACCTGATGGGGGTGGTGAAGGACCCGTATTTGCACGAGGCCGGCTTCTTCCAGCCGCTCGACCACCCGACCGAAGGGCGGCTGACCACCATGCCGTTCCCGGTCAGCTTCTCGGAGACGGCGCTCGACCAGAACCTGCCGCCGGCGCATCTCGGCGAGCACACCGAGGCGGTGCTCGGCGAGCTCGGCTACAGCGAAGATGAAATCGATAAGATCATCGGCAAGTGACAAAGCTTTCTCGCTTCCCGGCGAAAGCCGGGACCCACTCTTCGGCGGCAGAGACGGCGGACAAGTAGGCGCCGGCTTGCGCCGGTGAGCGGGAAGGGAGGCCGCCAAGTCCGGGCCTTTCACACAATCCGGGATTGACCGAAACCGGCGGCTGGTATCCCATCCCCGCCGGGCCCAGGGAGGACGGACAAGCGATGAGCATCAAGGGGCAATCGTACATCATCGGCGTCTACGAGCATCCGACGCGGCTCGCCACCGACAAGACGATACCGCAGCTCCACGCCGAAAGCGCCCGGGGCGCGATCGAGGACGCCGGGATCACCAAGGACGACATCGACGGCTATTTCTGCGCCGCCGGCGACACCCCCGGCCTCGGCGCGCTGTCGATGATCGATTACATGGGCCTCAGGCTAAGGCACTGGGATTCGACCGACACCGGCGGCTCCTCCTACCTGCTGCAGGTCGGCCACGCCGCCGAGGCGATCGCCGCCGGCAAGTGCAACATCGCCCTCATCACCCTGGCGGGCCGGCCCCGCGCCGAGGGCATGGCGACCGGCACCGCGCCGCGCACCCCAACGGTGCAGATGCCGGAATCGCCGTTCGAGATTCCCTACGGCCCCGCCACCGCCAACATGTACGCGATGTGCGCGATGCGGCACATGCACCAGTACGGCACCACCAGCGAGCAGCTCGCCTGGGTCAAGGTCGCCGCCTCGCACCATGCGCAATACAACGAGCATGCGATGCTGCGCGACGTAGTCACGGTCGAGGAGGTGGTCAACTCGCCGATGATCGCCGACCCGCTGCACCGGCTCGATTGCTGCGTCATCAGCGACGGCGGCGGCGCGATCATCGTCGCCCGGCCGGAGATCGCCAAAAGCCTCAAGCGGCCCAAGGTCAAGGTGATCGGCTGCGGCGAGGCGCCAAAGCACCAGATGGGCGGCAAAGTCGACCTGACCTATTCAGGCGCGGTGTGGTCGGGGCCGCCGGCTTTCGCCGAGGCCGGGGTCACGCCCGCCGACATCAAGTACGCCTCGATCTACGACAGCTTCACCATCACCGTGGTGATGCAGATCGAGGATCTCGGCTTTTGCGAAAAGGGCCAGGGCGGCCGGTTTGTGTCCGACGGCAGCCTCATCGCGGGGGTCGGCAAGCTGCCGTTCAACACCGATGGCGGCGGCCTCTGCAACAACCATCCGTCGAACCGCGGCGGCCTCACCAAAGTCGTCGAGGCGGTGCGCCAGTTGCGCGGCGAGGCGCATCCGGCCGTGCAGGTCAGAAATTGCGACATAGCGCTGGCGCACGGCACCGGCGGCTCGCTCGGCACCCGCCACGGCGCCGCCACCGTGATCATGGAAAGGGAGTAGGGTTATGGCCGAGGGACAACAAGCCCGCAAGATCACCGCGCCGCAGCCCAATCCCGAGACCCAGGCGTTCTGGGACGCCGCCGCCGAGGGCAAGCTGCTGATCAAGAAATGCAACGGCTGCGGCCAAGTGCATTTCTACCCGCGCGAAAATTGCCCGTTCTGCTTCAGCGATAAGACCGAGTGGCAGCAGGCGTCGGGCAACGGCACGGTCTACACCTACAGCGTGATGCGCCGGGCGCCGGTGCCCTACGCGATCGCCTATGTGACCCTGGCCGAGGGGCCGACGATGATGACCAACATCGTCGATTGCGACCTCAACGGCATCAAGATCGGCCAGGCGGTCAAGCTGGTGTTCAAACCCAGTGACGGCGGCCCCCCGGTGCCGTGCTTCGCGCCGGCGTAATCGTCATTGCGAGAAGCGAAGCGACGAAGCAATCTCGTTGGTGCAAGGGTTCGATCGCGCGCTTCGCTGCGCTCGCAATGACGCCTGAATAGGAGAAATCACTCATGGACACGCTCAACGTCCAAACGTCGCGGCCGCGCCACATCAGCGCGGAGGAATGGGCGGTGCGGGTCGATCTTGCCGCCTGCTATCGCCTCGTCGCCCATTTCGGCTGGGACGATTTGATCCTGACGCACAATTCGGCGCGGGTGCCGGGCGAGCCCGACCACATGCTGATCAACCCCGCGGGGCTGATGTTCGACGAGGTCACCGCGTCGAACATCCTCAAGGTCGATTTCGACGGCAATCTCGTCGAGCCGTCGGAATACGAGCCGATCTATGCCGGCGTGGTGATCCACGGCGCGATCTATCTCGGCCGGCCCGATGTCGAATGCGTGATCCACACCCATACCGAGGCCGATATCGCGGTCGGCGTGCTGGAAGAGGGGCTGCTGCCCTTGAGCCAATGGGCGATGCGGTTCTACAACCGGCTCGGCTACCACGATTACGAGGGCGTCTCGCTCGACATGGACGAGCGCACCCGGCTGCAGCAGAGCATCGGCAACCACCCGGTGCTAGTGCTGCGCAACCACGGGCTGCTAGCGACCGGGCGCAACGTCGCCGAGGCGTTCTCACTGACCTATCATTTCGAGCGCTCGGCCGAGGCCCAGCTCAAAATCCAGGCCGCGGTCGCCGCCGGCGGCAAGATGGTCATCCCCTCGCACGAGACCTGCGAGAAGCAGGCGGCGCAGTTCGCGATGTCCGGCAACGTGCCGCGGCTCGGCGGCCAGCGCGAATGGCCGGCCTTGTTGCGCCTGTGCGACCGGCTCGACCCCAGCTTCCGGGCGTAAGACCGCGTTATTTCATCACCCCGCGGCGGTAACCGAGGCCCTGTCGGGCCTCCCGCGATCGCCCTCTTTTCATTCTGGCGATACGCAAAAAGCGGCGGCTCTCCGCGGCTTTTTACATCTTGGCGTTGGAGCGGGCGAAGGGATTCGAACCCTCGACCCCGACCTTGGCAAGCGTGAAATTGCCGCGTCGCTAGGTTCTACAGAGTTCAACGGGAATTCATCAGAATGCGCGGCACTACGCGATGTCCGGCGGGTCGGTGATTTTGCGAGATGATGAAATCTGGTGCACTCCAGCGAAGTCTCGTGAACTGGCGTGAAGGCGAGAAACTGCAACCGCGCGGTAACCGCGACAGAATAAAGGGGGCGTAGGTGGAGCAAAGCCTCGTCGCGGACGCGTGGATGTCCGTTATTAAATTCGACAGCGGCCGCTCACCTGGAGCGACGACGGAGACCGGTGATGCCCCAAAGCCGACCGTCCAATTCCAATGCCTATGGCCACAGAGACCTGCGCCGTGGCCCGCTGGGCCCTGAGTGCAAAATGCAATTTCTCCTTTCGATTCTGGACGATTTGGCGGTGGGGAAAACCGCCGCAGATGGTGCCTTAATCCCTCTTCGAGTGTAAGGTGTCAGAGACCCACGCGCTGCATATGCTCGTTCGGGTAACGATTCCCTTGGACCGGCATCGCCGTCCTGCTTGCGTTCAACTCCTGCATATCTTCGTTCGTCAGGAGCACTGACAGCGCGCCAATGTTTTCTTCGAATCGGTCAAGTTTGCGCGTGCCAAACAGCGGCACGACCCAGGGCTTTTGAGCAAGAAGCCACGCCAAGGCGATCTGCGCCGGGGTGGCGCCATGCCGGTCTGCGATTTTGCGCAGGAGGCCGATGAGGCGCTGATTGGCATCGCGCGCTTCGGGCGCAAATCGCGGGATGGTGAGGCGCATGTCGCGCTCATCGAAGGCCGTGTCGGCGTTGATGGTGCCGGTAAGGAAGCCCTTGCCCAGCGCACTGAAGG
The DNA here is from genome assembly GCA_038228485.1 of Alphaproteobacteria bacterium. GTDB lineage: Bacteria > Pseudomonadota > Alphaproteobacteria > ATCC43930 > CGMCC-115725 > DATARH01. The sequence continues at coordinate 7,036 of JBBRPG010000037.1, read as the reverse complement.
GAACCAAGCCAATCCCGAGATCCTCAAGCGTCGGAAGAACCTCGTCCTCCGGCTCTCGAGTCCAAAGCGAGTACTCGCTCTGCAAGGCCGTCACAGGCTGCACGGCATGGGCCCGGCGGATGGATTTCGCGCCCGCCTCCGACAGGCCGAAAAAGCGGACCTTACCTTGCTGGATCAAGTCCTTCACCACGCCAGCCACATCTTCCATCGGGACGTCGGGATCGACCCGATGCTGGTAGTAAAGATCAATGTAATCGGTGCCAAGCCGCCGCAAGCTTCCTTCGACCGCGCGGCGGAATTGAGCGGGCTTGCTGTTGACGCCGCCGCGGGGTCTCCCCGTGTCCTGGTCGATATCCCAGCCGAACTTTGTCGCAATCTTCACCTTGTCGCGCATTCCACGGAAGGCTTCGCCCACCATGATCTCGTTGGTCCATGGGCCGTAATTCTCGGCCGTATCGAAGAAGTCCATGCCGAGATCGGCCGCTTTCCGAAGCAGGCTGATGATCTCGGGTCGGTCGGCAAGTTCGCGTGCTTTTCCGTAACCCATTGCGCCGAGCGACAGGGCTGACACTTGGAGGCCTTCGTTTCCGAGTTTACGCGTCTGCATTGTCATGCTCCTTGCTGCCGGGCTGCACCGGTTGGCGTGAAGATAAAGCTGCTGCAAATAGAGGCAGTCGGTTCATCGCGCGGCGATGCGTCATTGACAAGCTTCGTCAAAGACTTTGCGCGCGATCTGAAGCCCGGCATCGCAGGCGGCCTGCCCTTTAGTGTTCTACTTTTATGTTGAAGGTTGTCGCGGTTACGGTTTCCGGGTTGGGCCCGGCCCGCACGCCGCTATCGAGTGCATCGATCGCCGCCATGTCGTCTGCCGACAGTTCGAAATCGAAGATGTCAAAGTTCTCGGCGATGCGCCCCGCGTTGAAGGACTTCGGGATGGCAGAGACGCCATTCTGAAAATGCCAGCGAAGCACGACCTGGACTGGCGTCTTGCCGTGGGCCTCCGCCAGCTTCGCGATTGTCGAGTCTTTCAGCGGGTCGCTGCCTTTACCTCGCTCGGCGATGCGGCGAACACTGCCGCCGATTGGCGACCAAGCCTGCGTGAGAATGCCGAGGCGCTGATGCACCTCGCGCAACTCCCTCTGCTGGAAGCTCGGATGCAGCTCGACCTGGTTGACCGCTGGCACGATCTCAGTCTGGTCCATTAAATTATGGAGATTGGCGGCGCTGAAATTTGACACGCCGATCGCACGTGCCCGGCCATCCGCGAGTAGTTTCTCGGCCGCCTTGTACGAGGCCAGGGTCGCCTCGAAATCCGGGAGCGGCCAGTGCAGCAGATAGAGGTCGACATAATCGAGCCCCAGCCTGCGCAGGCTGGCATCGAACGCGCGCAGCGCCTTGTCGTAGCCATACTCGCTGACCCACAGCTTCGTCGTCACGAAAATCTCGGAACGGTCGACGCCGCCGCGGGCGATCCCTTCGCCGACATGCCGCTCATTCCCATAGGCGGCCGCCGTGTCGATGAGGCGATATCCGGCAGCGAGAGCGGACGAAACGGCGCCGGTTGTCTGATCACGGCTCTCGCGGTCGAGCACGCCCAGGCCGATCGCCGGAATCTTCGTGTTGTTGTTCAGTGGGAGGAGCGGACTCGCTGTCATGTGTTCTGCCTTTCGCTGCCTTTTCCGGCGCGTCTAATTCTTAGAAATGTCTGGTCCTAATTTAATAAAAGCGATTGATTAGAATAATGGGCAAAAACCGACATAGACCTATTAGTCATGGTAATGAGTCTAAGGGATCTTATCGGCGACCTAACGGCGTTTCTGGTGGTCGCCAGGGAACGCAGCTTCACGCGCGCCGCCGCGCAGCTCGGCCTTTCGCAATCGCGGCTAAGCCAGACCATCCGGGCGCTGGAGGAACGGCTCGGGGTCCGACTGCTGAGCCGCACCACCCGCAGCGTGGCGCCGACCGAGGCGGGCGAGCACTTGTTACGCACGGTGCGGCCGCTTCTTGAGGAGATTGAAATCGAGCTTGCGGCCCTCAACACGTTCGGCGCCAAGCCCGCCGGCACCGTACGCCTGTCCGCGACCGAGAACGCTGCCGCCTCGGTGCTCTGGCCGGCCCTGCAAAAGGTGCTGCCGGATTACCCGAATATTCGCGTGGAGGTGGTCATCGACTACGGCCTCACCAACATTGTCGCGGAGGGAATTGATGCCGGCGTACGCCCCGGGGCAATGGTTGCGCGAGGCATGATCGCGGTGCCGATCGGGCCGGACATGCGCATGGCCGTGGTCGGTTCTCCGGCCTATTTCAAACAGCATGGGCATCCGGCGACGCCGCACGAATTAACCCGGCATAGTTGCATTAACCTCCGCCTGCCGACGCGTGGCGGCGTGTATGCCTGGGAATTCGAGAAGGACGGGCACGAGCTTCGCGTCCGCGTCGACGGCCAAGTGATTGTCGGCACGGCCGCTGCGACGCTGACCGCCGCGCTGGCAGGGCTGGGACTAGCTTACCTGCCCGAGGATGCTGTCAGCACCGATCTCGCAAACCGGAAATTGGTGCGCGCGTTGATAGACTGGTGCGCGCCCTTTTCGGGTTACCACCTCTATTACCCCAGCCGGCGCCAGCGGAGTCCCGCCCTTACCGTGCTGGTCGAGGCATTGCGGTTTCGCGGCTGAGTCTTGAAACGCGAGGCTGATCATAAGGTCTGCTTTCGGCGCGTCTCGCCGTCCGCGCCCGAGTTTGCTCAGGCCCGAGTTTGCCCTTTTCAGCCATTTAAAAAGACAGCCAGAGATACGGTATTGGGTCAGTTCCCACTACCAGAGATATCCCAGGAGGGCGGGAGGGTGTCGGTGCTCGACCTACCCCGACGCTCCGACCATTATGATCGTCGAGAGAGGCGCGGCGGTGATCAAGGCGGCGGCGCGGGAAGGATTGTGGCTTAGGTTGGCACCGTGACGACCGAGATGGGGCCATCGCCCAGGGGCTGGGATGATGCGGCCGACGTTGTCGTGATCGGCTCCGGCTTCGCCGGCCTTGCCGCGGCTGCGGCCGCCGCGTCCGCGGGGAGCTCGGTGATCGTCCTCGAAAAGATGGCCGAGTATGGCGGAAACTCGGCGATCAATCTCGGCGATTACGCTTGTTGGGACGATGCCGAACACCGCCGCGCCACGCAGGGGTTGGGCGATGACAGCGCCGAGCAGCACGCCACCGATGCGCTCGTTGCCGGCCAGCACTACGGCAACCCCGATCTGGTGGCGACGATGACGCGCGAGGCGCCCGCTGCGCTTGACTGGATGATCGCCGAAGGCGGGCTTCGGCTGCACGATGCGCTGCATCGCCAGGGCGGCGGCGGGTTCCGCATGCACTTCGCCGATAGTGGCCGCGATTTCGTCGAAGCGCTGCGGGCGATCGCTCTGAAGCACGGTGCCGCGCTGCGCATCGGCGCAAAGCTCGAGCGCATCTGGCGCGACGGAGCAGGAAGCCCGGTCGCCGGCATCGCGATCGCGACCGCGACCGCAGACGGCCCCCGCAATCTTGCGGCACGCAAGGCAGTGGTGCTGGCGACCGGCGGGTTCGGGGCCAATATCGCGATGCGCCAGGCGTTCCGACCGACCCTCACCGCGGCCTACAACACAACCAACCATCCCGGCGCCACCGGGGAGACGATCCGCCTTGCGCAATCGATCGGTGCCGACGCGCTGCACCTTGCCTTTATCGAGGCGCACCCGTTCGCTCATCCGCAAACCGGCGCGCTTGATGTAGCGGCGCGCTATGCGCTGCGCCTCCGTCGGCAGGGTGGGATCATCGTGTCGCGCGCCGGTCACCGTTTCGTCAACGAGATGGCGCCGCACGACGCGATTTCGCGTGCTGCGGTGGCGACCGGCGAGCGACCGGTCTACACGGTCTTCAACGAGGCGATGTTGAACGCCGCCCGCGAGGAGAGAACCGACGCGGAGATCGCTGCCGCGCTCACGCAGGGTCTCGTCGTTCGGGCAGGGACGCTGGTGGAACTGGGCGCGGCACTCGGGATTTCAGGCGAGGCAATCGAGGCGACCACCAAGCGCTTTGTTGGATTTCTCGCGTCCGGCCAGGACCAGGATTTTGCACGTCCACTGTCCTCCGCTTTGTTGCCACTCGATGGCGGTCCCTATTACGGCATCCCGCGCTGGCCGGCGGTGCATTTCACCGCCGGCGGTTTGCGCATCGACACCCATGCGCAGGTCATTGACATCAACGGCGCGCCGATCCCCCGCCTTTACGCCGCCGGCGAGGTAACGGGGGGAATTCACGGTATGGGCCGCACTGGCGGCAATTCGACGACCGCTCCCATTGTTTACGGTAGAATCGCGGGCACCGAGGCGGCGGCGCTCCAGCGACAGTAAGGATATGCGCGCATGATGTCGCCGTCAGACAATCAACAGCAAATCGGCCGACCCAGGTCACCATTGTTTGGCCAGTTCCGATCGGCGAACCGCAGAGTCGCCATGATGTGTCCACGACGAGCGCGCGCCCCATCAGTTGGCCGCCGCTTGCAACGGCTCTTCCAACGCAGCGACCGCATCCGCGAAACGGTTCAGCGCCAGCTGGCCAGCGGCGGAGAGGCCATACGTGCCGCGCCCGACGCGGTCGAACCAGCCGTAGACGTTGCGTTGCAGGATCGGCGCGGCGGTGGGGACGCCGGCTACAATGCGCAGATCGCCCAACCGCATCGGGCCCGCTGCCGCGAGCGCGCGGACGCAGCGCAGCGCATCCTGGCGATAGGCCGTGACGAGCGCTGTTCGGCTGCTTCCGCCGACGTTCAAATCGCCCCGGCGGCGCTCGAATTCCCCGAGCAGCAGGCTCGACCGCCGCTTTGCCTGACGTGGGCGATAAGGCACGGGGTCCTCGATGATCTCGACCGCGCCGCGGCCACCGACCAGGATCAGGCCCAGCCCCAAGCGGCGACACAATTTGCGCACCGGCTTCGCATCCGGCCGCAATCCCCCTGTCCGCGCCATTGGCCGCGGCACCGCGAGATACACCAGCGGGCTCACCGCCAGACGATCAACCCCTTGAAGCAACAACGACAGGGTAAAGCGCAATTTCAGTTCGACGATCACCGGCGCCTGGTCGCCGCGGCGAGCGACCAGGTCGCAGCCGCGCACCTCGCCGCGAACGACGTAACCCTGCCGCTCAAGGAACGCTTTGACCGGTGGGTAAAGCGCCGCCTCGATGTTCGCATTTGAGGATGAAGGCCGCTTTGCCCTGGCACCGATCGCGCGCATCACCCGTGCGAGAGAGCGGGATTATACCGGCGGAGCCAAGGTCCTTGTTTTAGGCCAAGACGATGCGGGCCAAATCATCGGACGGGGCCACTCCGCGGTGTGCTGCGCGGCATCGGTGATTCGCCGGGGACCCGGCAGTTTAAGTGGTAGTGCGACTGACCGCTATCGGCGCATGTTGCCCATTGGCGGGCGTCCGGGCGGAGTCTGCTTGCTGGACCCACAGCGGGCGCTCAGGTTGGGCGGCGGGGACTACTCTTCATGCCCCGCAGCGGTCATTGTTTACCACCAGCCAGAATGATCTGGGTGAGGTTGAAGCAATCGTTCGCAGGCGCGAAACGCCCCGCAGGCGAGCTCGCCCGAAATTCTAGACTACTCCGCGTCATTGCGGCCCGCGCCGCATCGACGTTGGCATGTTTGCGGGGAGTGCATCGACGATTTGAGCGGCCGCTTGCAATGCGACGATGTAACCGTAGGGACCGAGGCCGCAGATCACCGATCGGACGACCGCGGAAATTTTTGAATGCCGATGTTGCTTGTCGCGGCCATGGATGTTCGAAATATGGAGCTCGATAATCGGCCCTTCGAATATCTTCAGCGCGTCGATAATCGCAATCGACGTGAAGGAATAAGCCGCCGGATTGATGATTATAGCATCTGCCGAGTCGCGAGCGGACTGGATGAGTTCGACTAGTTCGCCTTCGTGGTTTGACTGGCGGAACGCAAGGGTCACGCCGATATGCTCGGCGAAGGCCTGGCAGCTAGACTCGATGGCAGCGAGTGTGGTCGAACCGTAAATGTGTGGCTCCCGGATGCCGAGAAAGTTCAAATTCGGTCCGTTCAAGATCATCAATCTTGCCGTCATACCGTCCTCCTGAGGGTGGCAGGGTCAAAATACGCTGTGCGGCGTGGCCGAGGCCGCGGCTATCCTGGCGGCGACCGCTTCAGTGAACATCTCCGCCGAACGTCACCGATTGGCACACGGCGGGACGCCAACCCTCGCAGGTGCAATCCATCACGCCGTGGCTACTACACCTGCCAACCGAGTTTGTGCTGCGAGCCGGATCGGCGCGTTAGGTGCGCCGAAGCCGACGTACTTCCGACGCTGCACGATCTCGAAAAAGAACCCGCCGTCAAAATTCCTCGTATAGGCCTGGAAAAACTCGCCGGCCCCTTGGCGATCATAAAGCACGTCGTTGTCGCGCAGGCGGTCGCGCAGGTCGTCGTCGATATCAATACGGGCTTCGAGGTCATCGTAATAGTTCTCCGGGATCGGCAGCAACGCGACGCCGTTGGCACGCAGCCGCGCGACCGTCGCGAAGATGTCGTCGGTCGCAAATGCGATATGCTGCACGCCGGAGCCGAAAAACTCGCTGAGGAAGCGCGACGACAACGTGTGCCGGCTCTGGGAGGCGTTGAGCACTAGGCGAAACCCGCCATCTTCGGTCTCAACGACCTGGCTATGGACGATGCCGCCGGGATCGAGCACGTCCTGGACCGGCGTTTTCCGCGCCCCGAGCAACGAGGTATAAAACAAAAGCCACGTCAGCATCTCTTCGTGCTGCATCGATTGGGAGACGTGGTCGATCGTGGTGAGCCCGGCATCGAGGCCGCCAGCGGCTTCCTGCGGCTTGTCGAAATCGATCTCCCAATGGTGGCCAAGATCGGTCTTGTCGTCGACAAAGTAGACAAGACTTCCGCCGAGCCCACGGACAGCCGGGATATCGATTTCGCCGGTCCGCACGACCTGCCGGAATGGCTGATCGAGAAGGCGG
>JBBRPG010000036.1:0-25834 GCA_038228485.1 Alphaproteobacteria bacterium | reverse complement strand
ATCGAGCAGCGCCTCAAAACGCATCTCCCGTACCCCTTGCAGCACCTCTGCCCGACCCATCGCCCGCTCCCCTTTCGAGCGGTTCTAAAACCGGACAGATCACGCGCTACAAAAACCGGACACATCACGAGTCAGCCACAGGAAAAGCATTTTTCATTGTCTCGATTTGCCTCGGGGGGCATGCTCACCCCGCTGCCGTGGCGACCCCCGGCCACGAGAGGACGATCGGCGCATGACCGCCGCCACGATACGCCGCTTCAGCATTCCCTCGCCCGACGAGCTGGTCGACCGGGCGCGGGCGATGGTGCCGGAAATCCGCGACCTGGCCGAGGCGACCGAGCGGAACCGCAACGTCTTCCCGCATATCATCGACAAGATCCGCGATGCCGAGCTGTTGCGCACCTGCCGTCCCAAGGAATTCGGCGGCTTCGAGCATGACGGCGAGACCGCGCTGCGCATCGCGCTGACGATTTCGGCGGCGTGCGGCTCGACCGGCTGGTCGGTCAACGGCGCGGTATCGAACGGACGCTCGCTGGCGCATTTCCCGATCGAGGCGCAGCGCGAGGTGTGGACCGGCGAAGAAGACCCGTTCACCTGCGCCTGCTTCGCCCCGACCGGTACGGCCGTGCCGGTCGATGGCGGCTATATCCTCAGCGGCCAATGGTCGTTCGCCAGCGGCTGCGACCGCGCCGCTTGGACTTATCTCGGCGCGTTCATCGCGCCGCCCGGCGGCCCCCGCCCTCACGAAGGCGCGTTCTTCCTGCTGCCGATCGGCGATGTCGAGATCATCGACACCTGGTTCGTCAACGGCCTCGCCGGCACCGGCAGCAAGGACATCGCGGCGCACGAGGTGTTCGTGCCGGCGCATCGGGTGCTGATGTTCTCCGACGCGCGCGCCGGCACGACCCCGGGCGCCAAGCACTACCAGAACCCGCTCTATAAGATGCCGCTGCTGATCCACGGCGCCTCGATGCTGGCCTCGACCGCGGTCGGGGCGGCACGCGGCGCGCTCGACGCCTACCTGGAGATGACCGGCGGGCGACAGACCCGCGGCGCGCTTGCCGGCGGGCAATTGCCGATGGTCGAGTTCGCGACGATCCAGCTGCGCTATGCCGAAGCCGCGGCAAATGTCGAGGCGGCGGAGCTCATTCTCCTCACCGACATGCGCACCATGACGCAGAAGCTCCAGGCCGGCGGGGAGATCACCATCGCCGACCGTATCCGCTGCCGCCGCAACCAGGCTTACGTCACCAAACTGGCGGTGCAGGCGGTGGAGGCCCTTAATGCCTCGACCGGCGGCTACGGCCTCTTGCTGTCGAACCCGGTGCAGCGCGCCTGGCGCGACGTTAATGCGGTGGCGCGCCATGTCAGCCTCAATTGGGACGCGGTCGGCACGATGTATGGACAGCACGCGTTCGGCCTCGAACCGCGCGGCCAATATTAAGGGGAGGGGACGTGGCACGGGCTTACATTGTCGACGACTTCGAGGCGATCCGCGCCCGCATGGCGGAAATCCGCGGCGAGCGCGCTGCGGCGCCGGCCAAAACCGGTGAATTCGCCGCCGAGCGGCACCCGATCAGACTGCACACGAGCCCGGCAGGCGTTTACTGAGGGATTTGGTGATCGCCCGGCGGTTTCGCGTCGGCAGCAAAATCGTCTTGCCGCCCCAGAATTCTGAGCGACACGGCGGCATCTTTCGAGAGAGGAGCAGGCAGATGGCGGAAATTCTCGGGCTTGGCGTCACGCACTGGCCGACCTTGTGCCTGCCCAACGAGGGGCTGACCGGCGTGTTCAAACGCACGCTCGAGGCGCCCAATGTCGATCCCGCCCTCAAGGACCCGGCCAATTGGCCCAAGGAAATGCTGGCCGAGCTCGGCAACGACGATGGGCTGGGCGCGGCCAACCGCTGCGGCGAGCGCTTCGGCAACGATTTTCGGGCGATCCGGAAAATCCTCGACGATTTCAACCCGGATTTCGTGCTGGTCTGGGGCGACGACCAATACGAGAACTTCAGGGAAGACATCGTCCCGGCGTTTTGCGTCGCCGGCTATGACGACGAGATCGCGCTTCAGCCCTGGCATAATGGAAACGGCGGCAAGCCCAACCGCTGGGGCGAGAAGGGCGACTGGAACCTGAACCTCAAAGGCCATCGCGAGGCGGCGAAGTACCTGACCACCGGCCTGATCGAGGCGGGCATCGACATGGCCTATGCCTACAAGCCGCTGCACCATCCAATGGCGCACGCCTTTACCAACACGTTCCTCTACCTCGATTGGGACCGGAAGGGGTTCCCCTATCCGGTGATCCCGTTCGCGGTGAATTGCTACGGCCGCAACCTGCTCTATGCCAAGGGTGGGCTCGGGCATCTGTTCGCGCCGCCGCGCCCGGCCGACGAAGGCGAAGACCCCTCGTCGCCGCACCCGTGGCGCTGCATGGAGGTCGGCGCCAAGGTGGCCGAGGTGCTGGCGCGTTCGCCCTATCGCGTCGCGCTTGTTGCATCATCGAGCTGGTCCCACGCATTTCTGTCGCCGAAGAACGGTTGGCTGTGGCCCGACCACGAAGGCGACCGCCTGCTGTTCGACGCGGTCAGCCGCGCCGACTACGCCACTTGGCGCAAGCGCTCGCTGGCCGAGATGGAATTTGCCGGCCAACACGAGATGCTGAACTGGATGTGCCTGATCGGCGCGATGGAGGCGCTCGACCGGAAGCCGGTGATCCAGGACTACATGGAGACCTACATCCTGGCCTCGGACAAATGCTTCCTGTCGTTCCCGGCATAGGCTGAGAATTGCGCGAACAACGCGATCTGCTAGCGCCGTCGCGGGGGTGGTCTGATAAATTTCTGACAGCCGCGACGCGCTCCCTCCCCCGCAAGCGGGGGAGGGTTGGGGTGGGGGCTGCTTCCGGCTACTCCGCCGCCGAGGCTTCCTTTACCTCGCGGCTCAGCGACGCGGCCGGGGTCGGGATGCCGTAAAGCCGGGCGCAATTGTCCCACAGGATCTTGCGGCGCTGCTCGTCATTGAGCTTGAGCCCGAGGAATTGCTCGATCGCCTCGGGGAAGGCACCGTCGGAATGCGGGTAGTCGCTCGACACGACAAAATAGTCGGGGCCCATCTGGTTGACGGTCTCGACCGCCGGCTCCTCGTCGACATCCAATGCGATGTAGCATTGCCGGCGGAAATACTCGCTCGGCGCCATGCTCAGTTGACGCTCGCAGCCGGGTCCGAATTTCTCCCATTGGTCGTCGAGCCGCCACAGCCACCAATGCAGCCACCCGGCGGTGCCTTCGAGGAACGCGGCGCGCACCTTCGGGTGCCGCTCCAGCACGCCGCCGGTGGTCAGGCTGGCGATCGCGCCCATCAGCTCGACGGGATTGCGGATCGCGTGGGCGATCGGGTGGAAATTGGCATGCCCGACATAGCGCCGCCCGGCATCGTCCTTTAGCGCGGTGTTGCCGGTCGGATGGAAGCCGATCGGCACGTTCAGCTCTTCGAGCGCGCTCCACAGCGGCTCGACCGCGTCGTCGTGCAGGTGCTGGCCGTTGACCGGGTTCGGCGTGCCGATCACCGCGACCGCGCCCAGCTCCGTGACGCAGCGCCGTGCCTCTTCGACCGCCAGCCCGACATCGTGCATCGCCAGTTGCGCGGCGAATTTGAGCCGGGTCGGGTCGGTCTTGCAGTAATCCGCGGCCCAGTTGTTGTAGGCCCGCGCCAGGGCGGCGGCATAATCGGGCGCCAGATCGTCGTGCATCAGGATCTGACGGCCGCGGGTGCCGTACATCACTGCGACGTCGATGCCTTCGATGTCCATCGCGGTCAGGGTAGACGGCGCGTCGTAGCCGTTGGCCCGGGCGAGGTTGAAATGCGGGTGGCGCGCCCGGCTGCGGCGGCGCAACTCGCGGCTGGAGGCGGTGGCGCCTTGTTGGGTCGCATGCGCCGGGATCGCCAACCCCTGCACGTTCATGCTCATGATCGAGTCGGTGTTGCCCTTGTCTTCCTTGCTTTCCTTGAGCGGCGTCTGCTGTCCGCCGAAGAAGGTCGGCGGGTTGGCCTTGTGCGGGCCGTCGAGATAGCGGGCCCAGAGATCGCCCGGCTCCATCATGTGCAGATCGCTGTCGAGGACCAGATAGCCGTCGCGTGCCATGTCGCTCCTCCCAAGTTTGTCCCCGGAACTGTAGCGCCGACGACAGCGCGCGGCGAGCGGCAACTGGCCTTGACAGACTGCCCCAAAACTATCCGCCCCTGTTGCGTTTCACCTGTATTTGCTGGAAATCAGCAGGCTGGTCGCACCTCCCGTGATCCTGAATCACGCTTTTTAGCTAGGCCGGCAGGGCAGCTCCTCTTGTCGGGTTGGTATGCATTTACGACTTTGCCAAACCGCGGCGGTTTTGTAAAGAACAAAATAAGAACATTAGCCTTCGAGTTAAGAGTGACAACCGGGCGTCGGCGGACTTAAGCTGCACAAAATGTCGCGGGCGCAATTCCCGCCAGCCAGAAGGAGCCGAGATGGCAAAGATCAAGCATATCGCCTTGACCACCGAGAACCCGGCGAAGACCGCTGCCTTTTACAAGGAGGCGTTCGGTCTCACCGAAGTGCGGCGCAGCCCGAAGGGCGCCTGTTCCTCACCGACGGCCACATCAACCTCGCCATCCTCAACTGGAAGGACAACAAATCGGCCGATGTCGGCGCACATGGCGAGAATTTCAGCGGCATCCACCATTTCGGCTTCGAGGTCGACGACCTCGACACCGCCGGCGAGCGTATCAAGATCGCCAACGGCAGGGCGCTGACCGACAAGGACCATGTCGACGCGCAGATGGCCTCTGGCATGCACGCCAATGTCGAGATGAAATTCTCCGGGCCGGATGGCGTCGTCGTCGACATCTCGCAGACCGGCTGGGAAGGCACGGACTAGAAGTGGGCTACTCCCACCGCGCCGCTTCGGCGAAGGACAGCCGCGGCAGGCGCGGGTGCAGGCGCTCGCGGATGCCGTAGCCGATGTTCATCAGGAAGTTGGCGCGCCAGCTGGTGCCGGCGAAGAACGCGGCGTTGACCTTGGCCGGGTCGAACCCCGACATCGGCCCGCAATCGTATCCGTTCGCGCGCAGCGCCATGATGAAATAGGCGCCCTGCAGCGACGAATTGCGCAGCGCCGTCTCCTCGGCGAAGGCGGCGTTGCTGGTGAACCAGCTGCGCGCGTCGCCATGCGGCCACAGGCGCGGCAGTTCCTCGAAGAAATTGAGGTCATAGGCGACGATCGCGGTCACCGGCGCGGTCTTCACCTTCTCGGCATTGCCCGACGAGACACAGGGCAGCAGCCGCTCCTTGCCCTCCGGGCTGGCGACCAGGACCAGCCGCATCGGCTCGCAATTGGCGCTGGTCGGTCCGTGAAAGGCGAGGGCGAATGCGGCCTCGATCTCGGCGCGGTCGACCGGCCGCTCGTGCCAATACGAAAACGTGCGCGCCTCGGTGAAAAGCTGCGCGAGGAGCTTGTCACTATCGGTCACTACCGGTTTCCTCTCTTCAAAAGGGCGCCGAACCCTTGACCACGTTGCGGTGCATGATTCGGCGGTGTTGGGTCATCGCGTAATTGGCGACTGCGCGGTGCAGCAGGCAACGGTTGTCCCAGACGATCAGGTCGCCCCGCCGCCAACGGTGGACATAGACGAACTCCGGCTGCGTCGCGTGGCTCAGCAGCTCGTCGAGCAGCGCCGCGCCCTCGTCCTCGGGCAGGCCGAGAATGTGGGTGGCGTGGTTGCCAAGATAGAGCGCGGGGCGGCCGGTCTCGGGGTGGGTGCGCACCAGGGGATGATCGACCGGCGGCAAATTGTTGGCGTAATAGCCGGGGCGGCGGCCGTGTTCCCATTGGAACAGGACGCGCAGCCCGGCGATCCGGCGCTTCATCGCCTCGGGCAGCGCAGCATAGGCAAGCGCGGTGTTGGCGAATTCGGTGTCGCCGCCCTGGGGCGGCAGCTCGACCGCGTGCAGCGTCGTCAGCGCCGGCGGCACCGCGTAATACGGCTTGTCGGTATGCCAGCGGTAGTTGGCGCCCTTGGCGAAACGGTCGCTGGGGTTGCCGTCGGCGTCGAGATTGGCGGTGACGTGCGCCACGTCGTGCCGCTTGCCGGGCCGGCCGCCGCCATGGCTCTCGACCTCGCCGAGATGCGCGGCAAACGCATATTGCTGCTCGCGGCTCAACGCCTGGTTCGGGAAGACGACGACGTGGTGATCCAGCAGCGCCGCCCGCACCCGCTCGCCCGCTGCCGGCGACAGCGGACGGGACAGGTCGATGTCGGCGATGGCGACCCCGGCCGCCGGAGATAGGCGTTCGCCGTGCCCCTCACCCTCCCATCGCTTCGCGACGGGTCCCTCCCTCTCCCCGCAATCCCCGGGTCGAGCCCGGGGAGGGCGAGGGGATGAGGCGCGCTCCCTCCCCCGCAAGCGGGGGAGGGTTGGGGTGGGGGCAATCGGAGGCACGAACCTAATCGTGCAGCTTGTGCAGGAACCCGGTGCGCTGCGCCGCGCCGGCGGTGAGAAAGCCGCCATCCTGCCCCGCCAGGATGAACCGCGCGCCCAGCTCGATATAGCGCGGCATGATCTGTTCGTTGTAGATGCCGGCCATGCCGGGGAATTTGTCGTGCTGCTTGCAGGCGGCGATCATCGCCTTGTAGGCGTCGGCGACCTTGTCGTTGCCGAAATCGCCGTGGATGCCCATCTCGGCGCACAGATCGTTGGTGCCGATCAGCAGCACGTCGACCCCCGGCACCGCGGCGATCTCGGCGGCGTTCTTGATCGCGGTCGGCGTCTCCAGCATGACGATGGTCAGGTTCGCGGTGTTGAGCGTCGATGCCGCCTCGCCGCTGGAGGCCGAACGCAGCCCGTAATGCGGCCCGGTCCCGCCCATCGAGCGGTGTCCGACCGGCGGGTATTTCAGCCGGTCGACCACCTTGCGCGCCTCGGCGGCGGTGTCGACATGCGGCATGACGATGCCGAGCGCGCCGTTGTCGAGCGCGCGGGTCGCAATCGCGTACTCGCCGTTGGGCACACGCGCGATCGGGGCAATCCCGGCGTCGAGCGCCGCGGTCGCGATCTGCGCGCAGGCCTCCAGCGACATGACCCCGTGCTCCATGTCGAGGAACAGCCAGTCGAACCCGGCCACCGCCATCGCCTTGGCGATCTCGACGCTGCGGGTCATGCGGATGCCGACCCCGAGCGAGAGGTTGCCTTGCTCGAGCTTTTCGCGGGCGACGTTGCGGACGGTGGCGGGCATGGGCGGCTCCTTTAGGTGAATTACCGGTAGGTGAATTGCCGGCTGCGATGGGTATCGCTGCGCTCAACCCATCCTACGGTTTCCGCGCGGTAGGATGGGTTGAGCATCGCGAAACCCCATCAATTCGGCATCTAAGTCAACTCCGCGATCGCCGCGATCAGGCGGTTGAGCGCCGCGAGGTCATGATAGGTCTCCGGCACAGCAGACGCGTCGGCTGCGGTCGGCATGGGGCTTCCCCGGCTGGTTGCTTCTTGTCGGAAAACCAGCCTGCACCTTCTCCGCCGCACCGGCAAGGCGGGTCGCGCGGGCCCGAAAATCCGCGCCTGCGGGCCGGCTGATCCCGCTATTCGGCTTTGGTGCAGTAGGCGGCGAGCTTGTTGCCGTCGAGGTCGCGGCAATAGCCGGCATAGGCGTTGGGCCAGAACCCGCGTGGTCCGACGGCGCCCTCGTCCGTGCCGCCGGCGGCGAGCGCCGCCTTGTGGAACCCGTCGACCGCGGCCCGGCTCGGCGCCATAAAGCTGACCGTTCCGCCATTGGCCGAGGATGCCCGCTTTCCGTCGGCCGGGGTCAGCACGATGAACTCCTCGATCGACTCGCCCCAGGCGGAGCCCCGGTCGCCGAGATCTTTGACCCGCTTGTAGCCGAGCGGCGTCAGCACCGCGTCATAGAACGCCCGCGCCTTGGCGAGATCGTTGGTGCCGACCGTGACATGGGAGAACATCGCCATTCGCTTACCCTCCGCCGTGCCGCGGCGCGGGGGCGCCGCAATGCCGGCGATGTTAGGGCGGTGTCCGGCCGGAGGAAATACCCCTCGGCTAGACCTGTTTGCGGCGGCTACTTGCGGGCCAGCAAGGCGGCGGCCAGCAACGCCGCGGCCGCGGTGACCGAGGGCACGGTGAAGCTGCCCAGCCGGTCGGAAACGATGCCGGCAAAAGCCGGACCGACGATCTGGCCGACGCCGAACGCGCCGGTCATCAAGGCCAGCGCGCGGCGCGGGTCGCCGCTCGCGACCGCGCCCGCCCGCACCAGCCCCAGCGCGGTGAGCCCGATAAAGGTGCCCCCCACCAGGATCGCCGCCACAAACACGCCGAGCTCGGTCGGCCAGGCGACGCTGGCCAGGACGCCGGCCGCTTCGACGATGCACGTGAGGGCGAACGCCCTGGGGTTGCCGAGCGCCTTGGCGACGGCGCTCCACAGCGCCACCGACGGAATGGCGGCAACGCCGAATACGACCCAGATTACCGGCTCCAGCGGGCGGATTGCCGGCGTGCCGCGCACGATGGCCACCAGGAAGGTGGCGGTGACGATGTAGCCGAAGCCGAACAAGCCATAGGCGATGACCAGCCGCCGCAAACTCGGATCGGCTGGTTGCGCCGGGTCGCTCTTTGGCTTCGATGCCGTCGGCCGCGGCCGCAGCAACACCGCCACGGCGAGCGTCCCGACCAGCGACAGCGCGCCGCTGGCGAGCCACAGGAATTGCCAGGCTTGGCCGGCGTGCAGCAATCCAGCGACCAGGATGGCGGAAACGGCGATGCCGGCGCCGACTCCGGCGAAATGCAAGGACGCCAACCCGCGGCGTCCAGCCTCGGCCAGCCGCTCCAGCACCGCGGTCGACGATAGGATCAGCGCAAAAGCGCCGGCGCCGCCGCCGACAAAGCGCAGGATCAGAAACCACGGCACCGACGCGGTCAAACCCATGCCCGCCGTCGTAAGCGCGCTGGCCGCCAGCGAACCGAGCAGCCACAGCCGCCGAGACCCGGACAGGGTCGGCGCCGCCGCCAGCAACGCGCCGATCAGGTAGCCCAGGTAGTTGGCCGAGGCGATCAGCCCAGCGGTCGACTTGCTGAGACCGAGCGCTTCCACCATCGGCGGCAGGATCGGCGTGTAGACAAAGCGGCCGATGCCGACCCCGACAGCCATCGCAATCAGCCCGCCAAACGCGGTCGAAACCGCGCCGGCAGGCGGCGGCCCGGGAAGGTTGGCTGTGCTCGCTTGGCTCATGGAACTTGTATAGGCCCGGAAAGAAATTTGTAAAAACGATTAGAATCGATATTATCGATCTGTTTTGCAGATATCTCGGCGAGTCCAAATGGATACCGGCGATCTGAAGGTATTCGAAGCGGTGGCGCGGCTCGGCGGCATGAACCGGGCGGCGGCCGAGCTCAACACGGTGCAATCCAACGTCACGGCGCGCATCAAGGCGCTGGAGGCGGGTCTCGGCTGCGCGCTGTTCGAGCGCCATGCCCGCGGCGTGACCTTGACAGCGGCGGGGCGGCGTCTGCTGCCTTACGCCGACCGGATCGGCCGGCTTCTGGCGGATGCGCGGCAGGCGGCGCGCGACGATGGGTTGCCGCGCGGCTTGCTGACCGTCGGCTCACTGGAAACCACCGCGGCGCTGCGCCTAACGCCGCTCCTGGCGCGATACGCGGCGGACAATCCCGACGTCGACCTGGTCCTGCGCACCGGCACGACCCGCGAGCTGATCGGCGATGTGCTGGAGCAGCGGGTCGACGGCGCCTTTGTCTGCGGCCCGGTGGCCCATCCCGAGCTCGGCGAGCAGGTGGTGTTTCGCGAGGAGCTTGTCGTCCTGGCCGCGCCCGGCGTGGCGTCGCTCGACGCGATATGGTCGGTCGCCGAGATGCGGATCGTCGTGCTCCGGGCTGGCTGCTCCTACCGGCAAATACTGGAAACGCTGCTCGCGCGCCGCGGTATTCCCGTCCAGCGGCAGCTTGAGTTCGGCACGCTGGAGGCGATCTTCGGCTGCGTCGGCGCCGGGCTCGGCATCACCTTGTTGCCGCGCGCGCTGATCGGCGATGTCTGCCGGGCCGGCCGGGTCAGCATGCACGCCTTGCCGCCGGCCGATGCAATGGTCGACACGGTCTTCATCCGCCGCCGCGACGGCTTTACGTCGAGCGCGCTGCAGGCGTTTCTCGCCTGCGCGGCCGACGGATTTGCGGAAGCGAAAGCCGCCTGAACGACAAGGGCCGCCCCGGTGAGGGGGCGGCCCTGTCGTCTTGTGATCGTGGCGGCTCTGAGCAAGCCGTTTCGGATCAGCTATGCCAGCGGAATTCCTGCGGCTTGCGGGCGGAGCCTTGGCTGAGCTTGATGTTGACCAGCCCCGGACCGGGGAAGTTCATCAACTCGTCGAGCGCGCCGCGGACGTCCTTGGTGTCCTCGACATAGGCGCCGTAGCCGCCGAACGCCTTCATCATCTGGTCGTAGCGGGCGCCGTAGATCAGCGTGTTCGGCCGCATGTTGAGCATCGGGTTGGACGGGATTTCCGGCATGCCCGGACCGATGCCGCCATTGTTGAGAACCACGATCTTGGCCGGCATGCCGTAGCGGCAGAGGGTCTCCATCTCCATGCCGGAGAAGCCGATCGCCGAGTCGCCGGAGATGTGGACGACCGGGCGGTCGGGATGCACGACGCAGGAAGCGACGACGAGCCCGAGGCCCACGCCCATCGTGCCGTAGCTGCCGGCGTTCAGGTAGGAACGGGGATTTTCGAGCGGCATCTGGGTGCCGCCGATATCCATCGTCGTCGCGCCCTCGCTGCACAACACCACGTTCTTCGGCAGCCACTCGCGGATGTCCTTGAACAGCCGGTAATAGCCGCCCGGCGACGAGTCGTCGGCGATCTGCGGCGCGATCATCGCCGCGTTCTCGGCCGACTTCTTGGCGAGCGCCTGGCGCCACGGAGAACCCTCCGGGTGGAACCACTGGCGGCCTTTCAGCGCGGCGTTGAGCTGGCTGACGATCGCCTTGCCGTCGCCGACCAGGGCGACCTCGGCCGGCTTGTTCTGGTGCATCGATTCCGGCTCGATGTCGAGCTGGACCACCCGCACATCCTTGGCGTAGCGCGGTGGCAGGCCGAAATGCAGGATCCAGTTGAACCGCGCACCCATCAGGAAGACGACGTCGGCCTGAAGCAGCGCCAGGCTGCGCGCCGCGCCGGCGGACAGCGGGTGGTCGTCCGGCAATATGCCCTTGCCCTTGGGCGTGCGCACGAACGGGATCTGGGTGCGCTCGATGAAGGCGCGCACCTCTTCCTCGGCGCGCGAGGACGCCATGCCCTGGCCGATAAGGACAAGCGGGCGCTGCGCCGATTGCAGCACGTCGAGGGCATGCTCGATGTCCTGCGGCATCGCCATCGTGCGCGGCGGGTCGGGACATTTCTGCACCTCGGCGACCTCGCCCGTATCGCACGAGCCGGTGATCAAATCGTCGGGGAAGTCGAGATAGGTCGCGCCGGGGCGGCCATAGATCGACTGCCGCACCGCCATCTCGACATAGAACGGGATGCGGTTGACGTGCTCGATGGCGTGGGCCCATTTGGAAACCGGGGTCGCGGCCAGCACCTGGCGCTCTTCCTGGAACGAGCCCATGCCGTTGCGGTAGGTCTCCGAGGCGCCGCCGATCAGGATCATCGGCCAGCAGTTCTGCTGGGCGTTGGCGAGGCCGGAGAGACCGTGGATCACGCCGGGGCCGGTGACGACGATGCACGAGCCCGGCCGGCCGGTCATGTAGCCGACGGCGCCCGCGGCATAGGACGCCGCCTGCTCGTTGCGCATGCCGATATAGGGCAGGCCCACTTTCTGCGCGGCATCGGCGATCGGCCCGACGGGAAACCCGACGACGCCGAACATGTACTCTACGCCCTGCTCCTTGAGGCTCTTTGCCAGCAGGTCGGCGCCTTTAATCTCAGCCATAATTTTCCTCCCCTTAGAGTGATAGTGATAAAGCGGGCCCGGATGCAGGGGTGCGGTCGAGCCCGCAAAAAAAAGCGTCGCGCGCAGATTACGCAATTATTGCGGAGGGGGGAAAGGGACTCTAACCCCCAGGCGCCGCAGGGCGGCATTCGCCGGACGCGGGCGTTGCCGACAAAATGGGGAACAGGTCCCTAATGGTGTGTGCCACCCGCTTCTTGTCGCTCGGGCGGTGATGAGGGAAGATCGCTCAATCGCCACGAACGGAGGAGGGCGGCATGCGCCGGGTCGGACCGAACAGCTTTTGCGAGATCTACTTCGCCGGCTGCAATCCGAGCTTTGTCGAGACCAGCGACGGCTACGTGATGATCGACACGCCGCAGCAGCCGATTGACGCGGTGCGCTGGCGCGAGATGCTGGAGGAAAAGGCGCCGATCCGCTACCTGATCAACACCGAGCCGCACGGCGACCACATCTCCGGCAACGCCTATTTCCCGCATGTGCCGGTGGTCGGCCAGGTCAAGCTGCAGGAATGCTTCGAGCGCTACCTCAACGCCTTTGGCACGGCCGACGAAAAGCGCGAGCGGCTGAAGCAGATGGACCCCGACAGCGTCTTCCTGCTCGGCCATCCCGATTACACCGACCCGCACGGCCCGACAGTGACATTCACCGACGGGCTCACCCTCAACGTCGGCAACCACACCTTCCAGATCATCCACCATCCCGGCCACACCGCGCCGCAGACCTCGGTCTACGTGCCCGAGGAAGGCGTCGTCTTCACCGGCGACAACGTCTTTCACAAATGCCGTTCCTGGCTGCAGGAATGCGACCCGTGGGAATGGCTGGCGGCACTGAAGAGCATCGAGGCGCTCGACGCCGACACCATCGTCCCCGGCCACGGCGAGCAGTGCACCAAGGCCTACCTGAAGGATCAGGCGCAGATCGTCGAAAACTGGGTCGGCTATATCGAGCGCTTTGTCGACCGCGGGGTGACCCCGGACGAGATCCTCAGCGGCCCGGTCGCGGTGACCGACCAGGATCCGTATCCGATCGGCCAGCGTCTGTTCCCGCACGACCAGCGCCTTACCGGCATGATCGTCAACAACCTTCATACCCGCATTCGCGAGAAGAAAGAGGGCGCGAAGACCTGATCGCTTTCGGGCCGCGTGTCGTTAGCGACCCGTTAACCGGCGGTGTGGATGATGGCGGCGTTGTTTACAGCAATCGCGGCCGATGCCATGTGGAACCTTACACCCGAGTATCTGACGAGCGTGAAGGAAGAACTGAAAGGTCGCCGGGCGGCGGTTCAGGCGCGCGTCGCCGACGAACTCAAGGCCATCGAGGCCGATCTCGAAGAAGTCGAGAACCTCGAGCGAGTTGCCTATGCCTTTGCCGTCAAGCATTTGACCGAGGGCGAGCCCGCCTCCTCGGAAGCGGCGCCGCAGGAGCGGGTGGTCGTGGCGGCGCTGCAGAGCGGTTCGGCGCCGGCTGACCCGGTCGCCGCCGAGCCCGCATCCGAGAGCAAGGGCGCGTCGCGTTGGCGTATCCGCCTCGACAGCAAACCCGAGGCTGAATCGGCCTGAGGTCTGCTCCTGTCCCCGAGCAGCCCGGGGCGGCAGCGGGTCAGGGTCGGATAGCTAAATGGCGCTATGGCGTTACGCTGTAGGGCGGAAAAGCGTAGCGCCTTCCGCCAAACCCCCACAGAAGTCGGCGGAAGACGCTGCGCTTTTCCGCCCTACGCGCTGACTCACTACAGCCACTCCGGGCGTTTCGGCTGGACCGAGATGTAGGTGTGCAATAGCTGCAGCGTTTCCTTCTGCTCGGCATCGAGGTGGGCCAACCGCTTGTTGAGGTCGGCATAGATTTCCTCGATCTGCTCCTTCAGCACCAGCAGGGCCTCGCCGATGCTCGTGCCGGTGGCATGGATGCTGTTGTTGAGCACGGAAGCGGTGAACACCTTGTCGCCGAGCGGCACGATCACGACCGGGATCGGCTCGATCAGCGTGTGGTGAGGCAGCGAGTCGATGATCAGCTCGATCCGATGGCTCGGCGGCCTTGCTTCAGGTTCCGGATCGGCGTGCGAAATTTCCGGTGGCGAAGTTTCCGGCGGCGGTTCCCGCGGCGGGGTTTCCAGGCGCAGCGGTTCGATCCGTTCCGGCGGAGGTTGAATCGGCTGGGCGGCGCCTCTTCGCGCGATCGCGAACGGCGTTGCCGAATTGCCGCGAAACCCGAGGTCGAGACACGGTGTCGGCGCCATTGTCACCGTCAGTAGCGGGTCGTCGGTGCTGAATATAAAATTGGCTGCCGACGATGCCGTGACCGAACTCGACCCCTGGTTCGAATGCGTCCGGACAAAGCGCACGCTCACTCCCTGCCGGGCAGGTTTCTGGCGCCCCTCACATCGGTGACCAGCGTCGATTTCATATTGTAGACGGGTTCGTGGTTGTCCCCGTGCGTACCGTCGACGCGAGAGACGGCGATCATGATCGGCTTGACGCGCAACACCGTGCCGTCGGCCAGGCGGTATTCGCTCCAGGCCTCTTTTGCCTCGAGTACCTCGACTTCGGTCGGGTTATGCAAAGCGGTTACCGAGATGTCGTTCACGCCACTCTCCTCGGCAGTGGGGCTTCCCACGCGAGGACGACTTTGCCGAGGCGAGATTTACGAAGGCTTAATTGTGAACCGAACTTAAGGGTTAACAGCCGCTGTCGCCGCTTGGCCCCGCAGATCAAAGCTAGATTTACAGGCTCTTCCCGTCGAAGGGCTGCGGTTTTACCGCGGCGATATCGACGCCGTCGAGGCAGCGTGCGTTGACCGCCACCATCTCCCCGCCATCCGGCTTTTTGCCGCGCGCAAACGACTCGACGCCGCAGGCCGGGCAGAACAGGTGATGGATGGTTTTCTTGTTGAACTGATAGTCGGCAAGGTCCCGCTCCCCCGGCAACAGCTTGAAATCCTTGGGCTCGACAAACGTCAGCACCAGCCCGCGCTGGCTGCAGATCGAGCAATTGCAGGCAATGGTGCGGTCGAGGTCTGCATTCGTCTCGTAGCTCACCTTGCCGCAGTGGCACCCGCCTTTGTAGCTCTGCTGGGCCATCGTCCGCTCCGTACTGGTGAGCCTGGTAAACGGCTGCCGCTACAAACGGTTGCGGCGGGCGGCCGCGCGGGTGGCGTCCATCGAGGCGCCGGCTTCGGCTTCGGCGCGCAATTGCTGCGCCTTGCGTGCCGCCGGCCGGTCGAGGCAGCGTTTGAGCCAGCCGGCGAGGTGCGGCGTGGCGCTCAAATCCATTTCCAGCGAGCGGCCGAGCACCGCAGGGACATTGAGGTCGGCGACCGTAAACGCGTCGCCGAGCAGGTACGGCTGGCCGGCAAGCGCGCGGTCGAGCACTCGAAACGGCGCCGCCAGCAGCTCGATCGCCGCGGCCGCGACCGCCGGGTCGCGTTCGTCGGGCGGCAGACGCAGCGCGTGGAACGACCAGACATTGCACCCGCGTTCGACCTCGTTGGCCGCCCACAGGCTCCATTGCGCGACCTTGGCTTCGCCCTGCGGCGTCGCCGGGTAGAGCGTGCCGGTCGCGTGCTTCTTGGCCAGATAGATGTTGATCGCCAGCGACTCCCACAGGATGAAGCCGTCGTCGTCGATCGCCGGCAGGCGGCCGTTCGGGTTGACCGCCAGATAATCGGGCTGACGCGCCCCGGCCGGCCCGGTCTCGATCGGGAAGTGCTCGTAATCGAGGCCGAGCTCGTGGACCATCCACAGCACGCGGAACGCCCGGGTGCGGGCTATGCCGTATAGTTTCAGCCGTGCCATCGAAATTCTCCTTTTTTTCTGCGCGCGCCGCGTTAATGGAATTGAAACGCAAGTGGCGCGTTAGTCTGCCGATAGGCGCGGCGTTCCCCGTTTTGGCCGCCGCGTCAGCACATCGGAGGATCGAGCAATGACCTTGGGCAATTTTGCTGTGCGGACCGGTCGCACGCTAGCTTTTGCGACCGCGATCGTCGGCGCGGTTAGCCTTACCGTGGCCCCCCGGCCGGCGCATGCGGTCGGCACCGGCGCGGCGGTCGGGATCGGCCTCGGCGCGCTGGCCGTCGGCACCGCGCTCGGCGCCGGAGCGGCGGCGAACCCGTATTACTACCCGAACGGCTATTACTATCCGCAGGCCCCGGCGTATTCCTACTACCCGCCGGCGCCGGCCTATTACTACCCGTCGGCTCCGGTGGGCCAGTGCTGGAGCGGCTATTACCGCAGCTACGTGCCCTGCTAGCCGCTAGTCTTGCGACCCGCGCAAGCGGGTGAGAGGAACGGGGCGGGCGGCTTCGTCCGCCCCGTCGGTACGTCCTGAGCTGGCTATAGATACTTCGTCGGCTGGCGCAAGGTGCGCCACATATGCGCCGCCGGGCTGCTGTCGAACCCGAGCCCTTCTGCGGGCTGGCGGAAGTTGCGGCCGATAATGTCGGTGAACTCCTCCAGCTCGACATGGACGTCGGGATCGAACGAATAGATGTCGTGCACGGTGATCATCCGCGCCGTGCCGTACCATTTGTGCGCTCGCGCCCGCTTGTACTCTTCCTCGATGTAGGGCTCCGGCCTGTAGTCCTCGCCGAAATACGCCTTGTAATTGTCTGGGTAGGCGTAGCCGTTGGCCTCGTCGGGATAGAAGCGCAACGCCTGGTGGGCGCGGATCGACCAGGTGACTTCCTCCTCGACGTAGGGCTCGACCATTTGCGCGCCCCAATAGCCGTGGTCGGAGCGGATAAAGCCGATCACGCCGATATCGTGCAGCAGCGAAGCCAGCACCACTTTTTCCGGCATGCCGGCGGTCAGCGCATGCTTGGCGCTTTGCAGCAGGTGCATCGCCGGGGCGAAGCGGAACTTGAAGAAATCCATCAGGGTCGGCTTGTCCGGCATTTTCGGCAGCCGCGGGTCGTCGCCCATCAGCATCTTCGCGCCGGGTTTGGCCTTTTGCAGCGCAACCCCGTTCGGCATCGCGAAATCGGCGTCCGCCAACAGAAACAGCCGCGAGTTCACGGCAATCGCCTCGTCGAGCTCCTGCATCATCTTGTGTTCGAGCGCGTCGGCGCGCTCGGTCGAGGTCATCACGTCGTTCATTCGGGTTCTCCTCAGCTGTCATTCCGGGGCCCCGAGCAACGCTCGGGAACCCGGAACCCATGAACACGGTCCTTCTAAAATTATGCTGAGGCGGCTGATTTCAATTTGGCCGCCGCCCGTGGTCATGGGTTCCGGGTTCGCGGCGCCGCCGCGCCCCGGAATGACGGCAGATGTTACAGATATTTCGCCGGGCGGATCATCGCGCGCCACATATGCGCGACCGGGCTGTTGTCGTAGCCGAGGCCCTGCTCAGGCTGCTTGAAGTTGCGCCCGATCACGTCCTCGAACTCTTCCAATTCGGGATGCACGTCGGGGTCGAACGAGTAGATGTCGTGCACGGTGATGTGCCGGCCCGACATGTACCATTTGTGGTTCCGCATCCGCTTGTAGTCGTCCTCGATATACGGGTCGGGCCTATACTCCGCGCCGAACGAGGTGATGTAGGACGCCGGATACTCGTAGCCGACCGACTCGTCGGGATAAAAGCGCAGAACCTGGTGCGCGCGGATCGCCCAGGTCACTTCCTCGTCGACATAGGGTTCGACCAGCTGCGCGCCCCAATAGCCGTGGTCGCCGCGGATAAAGCCGATGGTCGAGATGTCGTGCAGCAGGCAGGCGAGCACCATCTTCTCGGGCAAATCGGCGTTGACCGCGTGCCGCGCGCTTTGCAGCAGGTGCATGCACGGGCCGAAGCGGTGCTTGAAGAAATCCATCAGGGTCGGCTTTTCCGGCATCGCCGGCAGGCGCGGGTCGTCTCCCATGATGACGCGGGCGTTGGGGTTGTCCTTCATCAGCGCGCCGGCATTGGGGGCCGGGCTCATGTCGCCGTCGGCCATGGTATAGAGCCGCGACTTGATGACGATGTAGTCGAGCTCGCGGGCCATCTTTTCTTCGAGCGCGTCGGCGCGCTGCGACAGGGTCATTACATCGTTCATGGCGTCTCTCCTCAATCCCCCGGCGATTTGGCCAAAGCCTAACAGATTGCGCGCGCCGGAGGCATGCTCTCTTGCGATGGCGCGCTGCCGGATCGCGATAAATCGCGCCTTCAACGCCGCGCCGGAACCCAGTTGTTGCGGCGGGCGATCTCGGCGACGACACGGGCGACCTCGGCGCCCACCCGGGTGGCGTCGGCATCGACGCCGGTCTCGCGGTGGGTTGCGGCGCTCGCCACCGCGACCCGCGGCGCGCTGCGCGAGTCGACGGTAAAGCTCTGCACCGGCTGCAGCCCCCGGCCCGGAAGCTGGGCCTTGACCTGCACCTCGGCGATGACCGCGCTGGTCTCGCTGCCGGGACGGCGGCGGTTGCCCTCGTCGATGGCGCGGAAGCGGCCGCTGACAACCAGCGCCCGGTTGCCCGGCTGCGGCGCCGGGTCGGTGGTGCTGGCGGCGTCGTAGCCCGTGGCCCGCAGCCGCTCGGTGATCGCATCGGTGACGAGGAACCCGACCGCCCGGCCAACCGAGGCGGCGCGCTGCGCCGGCGGCACCCCGGCCGATCCGCGGTAGAGCGAAAAGCCGAAGCTGGTATCCAGGTGAACGACGCCCTCCGGCACGGCGAAATCACTGACCACGACAAAGTCAGAGCTTGGGCCGCTTTGCACGGTGACGCCCTCGACGCAACCGGCGAGCACCAGCAGGGACAGGGCGGCGGCAACCTTGGCGAACGCGAACTGCAAGTTGTTTACCTCTCACCGAGCGCGTCATAGACCGCACGCTCGAAGGCGCCGTACAGCGCCACTGTCGGGCCATCGGCAAACGGCAGGATCTGGGTCAT
The DNA here is from genome assembly GCA_038228485.1 of Alphaproteobacteria bacterium. Classification (GTDB taxonomy): domain Bacteria; phylum Pseudomonadota; class Alphaproteobacteria; order ATCC43930; family CGMCC-115725; genus DATARH01. The sequence continues at coordinate 6,978 of JBBRPG010000036.1, read as the reverse complement.
GATCAGCCCCGCCACCCGCCTCGCCGGATCGAGCCAGTAATAGGTGTTGAACAGCCCGGCCCAGGTCACGCTGCCGGCGCTGCGGCCGTTAGGCCCGGGTTCCGGTGTCAGCATGTATCCTAGCCCCCAGCGCACCGACTGGCCCGGAAACAGATCGACATCGTTGGTCATCGCCGGCGAGTTGGTCTTCAGGATGCCGGCCTGTAGCCCGCCGATATGGTTCTCGCCCATCAAAGCCACGGTTTCGGGCTTGAGGATTTGCCGGCCCTTGAGCGTGCCACCCTGCAGCAGCGCCTCAAGAAAGGCCAGGTAATCGCTTGCGGTGGAATACAAACCGCCGCCTCCGGCGAGAAATTCGCGCTCGATCGGGGTTTCGAGCGGCTGCGGCGTCAGCGACCCGTCGGCCTCGCGTTGGTGCACAACGGCCTGGCGCGCGCGCTGCCCGGGCGAGGCGACAAAGCCGGTATCGATCATGCCGAGCGGCGCAAAGATATGCTCGCGGCAATAGGCGTCGAGCTTTTGCCCGCTCGCCTCCTCCACAAGGCGGCCGGCCCAGTCGATGTTGATGCCGTACTCCCAGCGCTCGCCGGGATCGAACATCAGCGGCTGACGCAGCGCCGCGAGCTTGCCGCTGCCCATTTGCGGCATGCCGGTAGCGGCGACGTAGCGCTCCACGTCGGGGTTCCAGATTTCGTAGCAGAACCCGGCGGTGTGGGTCAGCAGGTGCTTCAATGTGATCGGCCGCTTCGCCCGGCGCAGCTGCGGCTGGCTTTGTGCGTCGAACCCGGTCAGCACCTGCGGCGCGGCCAGCGCGGGATCGATCGCCGGCACCGGCCCGTCGAGCGTCAGCTTGCCGGCCTCGACCAGCTGCAACGCCGCGACCGAGGTGATCGCCTTGGTCATCGAGGCGATGCGGAACACGGTGTCGAGGCTCATCGGCGTCGCGCCGCCAAGCTGCCGCATGCCAAACGCGCCCTGATAGCAGAGGCCATCGGCGGTCGCGGCCATCGCCACGACGCCGGGCACCGCGCCGGAAGCGACCGCCTGGCGCAGCACATCATCGATGCCCATGCTTCACTCCTAGTCGCCGCTCGCGCTCGTTACCCCTCTCCCGCAAGCGGGAGAGGGGTAAAGCCGGCCGGCTCAAGGCGCCCGGCGGATATTGCCGCTCTGCGCCGGGATGCCGGTCTGCTCGTAGCACACCTTGGCCAACGCCGCGACGCCGGCCCTGATCTCCTCCTTCGAGGTCAGCGCGAAACAAAGGCGCAGCCGCGACCCGGATTCGGCGCCCTCGATCGCCCATTCCGGGCCGGGGTTGAGCGCGATGCCGGCGTCAGCCGCGGGTTTTACCAGCTTCATGATGTCGATTTCCGGCGGCAGCTTCATCCACAGGAAGATGCCGCCTTTCGGCACCCACGGCTCGACCGCGGTGCCGAATTCCTGCTCCAGCGCCTCGACCATCGTGTCGAGCTTGCCCTTCAGCGTTTCGCTAAGCTCGTCGACGTGCTCGCCGAAATTTTGCGAGAAGTATTCGGCGACGACCATCTGCTCGAGCGCGCCGCAGCCGCTATCCGAGCGGCTGGCGATCATCCGGCTCATAAAGCCCCAATCGGCGATGCAGTAGCCGAGCCGCAAGGCCGGCGACAAAGTCTTGGAAAACGAACCGATATGGATGACGTGGTCGCGGTCGAGCGAATAGATCGCCGGCGGCGCCTTGGTGCCGCCCCAGATCAAATCGGCGTAGCACTCATCCTCGAAGATCGGCACGCCGTAGTTCTTGGCGACCGCGACGAGCTGCTGCCGCCGCTCCAGCGGCATGATGCTGCCGGTCGGGTTCTGGATCGTCGGGATCGTGTAGATGTATTTCGGCGTGATCCCCTTGCCCTTGAGATCCTTGAGGATGTTGTCGAGCGCGTCGATCCGGATGCCGTCCTCGTCCAAGGGCGCGCCGACGATCTTTTGCCCTTCGCGCTTCAGCTTGCTGATCGCGCCGCCATAGGAGAATTCCTCCAAAATCACCGTGTCGCCGACTTCGAGCAGCACCGCGTTGATCAAATCGATCGCCTGGCCCGAGCCGGCGGTAATCAGGATGTCGTCGGTCGAGCAGTCGATGCCGCGCAGCTTGGCCTTGTTGCGGACGAACTCGCGCAAGCCCAGATGCCCCTGCGAGCCCTGCGCCGCGGTGTACATCGCCAGCTTCGGGCCTTCCTTGCGCAGCGCCGCGGTCGCCGCCGCGATCAGCCCCTCGACCGGGATTAGGGTCGGGTCGTTGTGCCCGCCAATAAAATTGTATTTGGGATACCCGGCAAAGCGCACCGCGGGGGCCGGCACAGTCTTGGCGAAAAGGTTCGTATAGGCGAAACCGGTCATCGTGAGGGTCCTTCCCAAGGGGGATCAAACATTAGCTCATCCGGCGGCGACGGCGGGCGCGCCGAGGCGGGTGCCGGGGTAGGTTCCGTACCAGATCGGCTCCCACCACCAGCGATTGTCGAGGTACCAGCGCACGGTCTTGCGCAGGCCGGTATCGAAATTCTCCTGCGCCTGCCAGCCGAGGTCGCGGTGCAGCCGGGTCGCGTCCATCGCATAGCGGCGGTCGTGCGCCGGCCGATCGGGGACAAAGGTGATCAGCCGGGCATGCGGCCGGTGCGCCGACCCCGGCGCCATCTCGTCGAGCAGGGCGCAAATCTGGGTGACGACGTCGAGGTTGTTGCGCTCGCCGTCGCAGCCGATGTTATAGCTCTCGCCCGGCGCGGCCCCGGTCAGCACCGCGTAGAGCGCGCGGGCGTGGTCGTCGACGTACAGCCAGTCGCGGACATTGTCGCCCTTGCCGTATACCGGGATCGGCTCGCCGTGCAGCGCCTTGAGGATCGCCAGCGGGATCAGCTTTTCGGGGAAATGGAACGGCCCGTAATTGTTCGAGCAATTGCTGATGACCGCGGGCAGCCCGAACGTCTCGTGCCAGGCGCGCACCAGATGGTCCGATGCGGCCTTTGACGCCGCATAGGGCGAATTCGGCTTGTAGCGGCTCTTTTCGGTGAACTTGCCGCGCGGGCCGAGCGCGCCGAATACCTCGTCGGTCGAGACGTGGTGAAAGCGGAACCGATCCGCCTGCTCGCGCGGCAGCTGTTCCCAATAGCCGCGCGCCGCGTCGAGCATCGCAAAGGTGCCGTCGATATTGGTCTTGATGAACTCGCCCGGCCCGTCGATCGAGCGGTCGACATGCGACTCAGCGGCGAGGTGCAGCACCGCGTCGGGGGCGAACTCCCCTAGCAGGCGGGAAATCGCCGCCCGGTCGCAGATATCGGCCTGGCGGAAGGCATAGTTGGGGTGGTTTTCGAGGACGCGCAGCGAGTCGAGATTGGCGGCATAGGTCAGCTTGTCGACATTCAGCACGCTCGCGCCCAATGCGCCGACGAATAGGCGGCACACGGCCGAGCCGATAAACCCGGCGCCGCCGGTGACCAGGACCTTCATCGCACCGGGGCGCCTCTGTCCCGCCGAAACCCGAGTCGATCGCATCCGCCAAGTTAGGCCGGCCGGCGAGCCTTTGCCAAGATCGGGCGCGGGGCCGATATGGCGACGCAGCTATAACGGACGGCGCCGCGCGGAGGACGCCACGCAACTTCCGCGCGATTTTGTTGGACAATCGTAAGCCGCGCTGACGAAATTGCCCGCACGGTAGAGAAGAAAATAGTTGGCATGGGGCGGTGCCGATGCGCGTGCCGGCAGCTTGTGAGCGTGGCGCCGATCCGATTGCGGTCGGCGTCGGCATCTCGTGGTGGAAGCGCCGGCGGGTCGGCGATTTCCTCGCCGGCCAGGGCAGCCGGCCGGTATTCCGCCGCACGGTAAGGGGCGCGCTCAGGGCGGCGACCGCGCGCGGCGGCGCGATTGGGGTGTGGGCAACCCGCGAGCCGCGCGGTCTTGCGGCGGCGGCCGCGGCGCGCGGCATCAAGCTCATTCGCATCGAGGACGGGTTCATCCGCTCGGTCGGGCTCGGCTCGGATTTCCTGCCGCCGGTGTCGCTGGTGTTCGACGAGACCGGCATCTATTGCGATCCGACCCGGCCCAGCGACCTCGAAATTCTGCTGCGCGAGACCGCGTTCGATGCGGCGCTGCTGGCGCGGGCGCGGCGGCTGGTCGACCGATTGGTCGAACGCGGCGTCACCAAATACAATCTCGCGCAGCTCGCGCCCGGCGGCTCGCGCCCTCGCATCGCCTGGCCGCCCGGCCAGCGCCGCATCCTGGTGCCGGGCCAGGTCGAGGATGACCTGTCGGTGCGGGCGGGCGGCGGCGATGTTCGCGGCAACCTCGATCTGCTGGGGCGGGTGCGGGCCGCCAACCCCGACGCCTTAATCGCCTACAAGCCGCACCCTGGTGTCGCCGCCGGGCACCGCAAGGGCGCGCTGGCCGAGGCCGCGGCGCTTCGCTACGCCGACGTTGTGGTGCGGGGCGGAGCGATGGCCGCGCTCCTCGGCGAGATCGGTGAGCTGCACACGCTGACCTCTCTTTCCGGGTTCGAGGCGCTGCTGCGCCGGGTCCCGGTAACAGTCTACGGCCGGCCGTTTTATGCCGGTTGGGGGCTGACCCGCGACCTGGCCCTGCCGCCGCGCGGGCGAACACTTTCGCTGGAGCAATTGGCGGCCGGCGCGCTGATCCTCTACCCGCGTTACCTCGACCCGGTCACTCGGCGGCCCTGCGACCCCGAAACCATCGTCGAACGTCTGGCGCAGCCGGAGGCGTGGCGCTCAGGGCGGATGATGAGGCCCGTGGTCTTCGCGCGGCGTCTGCAAGGCCTGCTGGTCGAGACGCTGCGGCCGTCCGTGCCCCATTTCTCGCGATGGTAGCTCGGGCTGTGGTGATCAGCGGTGCGTCGAGCGGGCTGGGGGCGGCGCTCGCCCGCGCCTATGCCGGGCCCGAGGTCGCGCTCGGGCTGATCGCCCGCGACGCGGCGCGGCTCGATGCGGTCGCGCAAGCCATTCTCGTGTGCTGGCGGATCGCCCGCAAAGCACACGCCGCGACGCGGGCCTTGGGCCGGCTCCATCCCAGCGGCGAGCCGTTCAACGATGCGGCGCGGCTGGGGCCGGTGGCGATGCTGATCGTCCACGGCGTTATCGCCCGCGCCGAGCGGCCCGAACGACAGGCCCGGTTGGCGCCGGTGATCCTGCGCGCGGCGCCGCGATCCGCGCGGCCGCTGATCCTGGTGCAAGGCGAGTCGTTCTTCGACGCGCGCCGGGCGCTGAGGCTGCCGCCAGGGTTCCTCGCCGGGTATGATGCCTGCAGCGAGACCTATGGCCGGCTCGACGTGCCGGCCTGGGGCGCCAACTCCACGCGTGCCGAGTTCGCCGTGCTGACCGGCATCGACGAGGCGGCGCTCGGCTACGACCGCTTCAACCCGTACCACGCGCTGACCCGCCCGCCGATCGTCTCGCAGGTCTGGCGGCTGCGCCAGGCGGGCTACCGGACGATCTGCCTGCACCCGTTCGACCGGCGTTTCTATCGCCGCGACCGGGCGATGCCGGCGCTGGGGTTCGACCAATTCCTCGGGCGCGAGAGCCTGGGCGGCTCGCCGACGCCACCGTACATGGCCGACCAGGACCTTGCCGATCATATCCTGCGCCTGCTCGACGCCGAGGGGCCGCGCACCTTTATCTTCGCGATCACGATGGGCAATCACGGCCCGTGGACAGGGAAGGGGCGGCCGATCGATCCGGCGCTAGCGGGACTGGTCGACCGCGACATGCGGCAGCGCGACGAATTGCTGCGCTATCTCGACGGGCTGCGGCAAACCGACGAAATGCTGCAAAACTTGGTCGACGGGCTGGAGCGGCGCGGCTCGGAGGCTATTCTCGCCTGCTACGGCGACCATCTGCCGAGCCTGCCGCACGCCTTCGAGCATCTCGAGTGGGACGACTGGCGCAGCGACTACGCGATCCGGGCCGGGGCAGAAAGTTTCGCCGGGCGGTGCGACCTGGCGGCACATGAACTGGGGCGGTTTGTCGTCGACCTGGCGTTGGCGGAGGCGAACAAAGTCCCGTGCGACAAATTCTCGATGAAACGGCTTCCGGAAAAGAACAGTGCGAATATCGCATAGACAGAATGCCATCTGGGTGTAAATGGGGAGACCGCTGGTCTGCGTTCTCTTGATGGGCATCTCTGCTGGCTGCTATCGCCGCGACCATATTCCCATGCGAAATCCAGACACTGGTCAGGAGGTGGTGTGTTACACCGGAGAGTACGTATTTATGCCAGGAGGTCCGCACATGCGCATTGCCGAACAATGCATGAATGCTTGCGCCAGGTACGGCTTCCGATCTCCTAGGCCTGCCTATAAAGTCGAGCCAAAAGCACCGAATGAAGATGTAAAAAAAGACATACCGAGCGCTTGTTTGCCGTAAATTCCATCGGCGGAGAAAAGACAGAGGATGCCCCGCATGGAAATGCAGAACCGCGCCGTCATCGTCACCGGCGGCGCTTCGGGGATCGGCCGCGCGACGGCGCTGCTGCTGGCCCGCGAGGGCGCGAGCGTCTTTGTCGGCGATATCGACGAGGCCGGTGGCGAGGCCACCGCCGCGGAGGCCCGCGGCCACGGCCACAACCTCGAATTTCTCAAGCTCGATCTGGCGCAGCCGGGCTCGATCATCGCCTTCGCCGATGCCGTCCATAAAAAAATCCAGCGCGTCGACGGGCTGGTCAACGCCGCCGGCTGGGACCGTATACAACCCTTCATGGAAAACCCGCCCGAGATGTGGGACGACCTGATCGCGATCAACCTGATGGGCGCGGTGCGGCTGACCCGCGCGGTGCTGCCGCCGATGATCGAGGCGGGGGCCGGCAAGATCGTCAGCATCTCCAGCGACGCCGGGCGCGTCGGCAGCATGGGCGAGACCGTTTACGCCGCGGCCAAAGGCGGTCTCATCGCCTTTACCAAGTCGCTGGCGCGCGAGATGGCGCGGCACAAGATCAACGTCAATTGCGTCT
>JBBRPG010000035.1:0-26114 GCA_038228485.1 Alphaproteobacteria bacterium | reverse complement strand
GGCGCTCAAGGGCTTCGACCCCGTCCTCGCCCAGATGCGTGCGGAGCCGAGCGGCGAATACCGCCAGATCATCGGCCGGGTGCTGCTCGGCTTCCTGATTATCGCTTACGTGTTCGGGCTGCTGGCGGCGACCCCCGGCGACGCGGCGATCGCGCCATGTCTGCTGATCGCCGCACTCGGTCTCGCGGCTTCCTGGCAGATCCTGCTGCATTCGATCCTCGACCCGCGCCCGTCGGCAGTGCGCCGCATTGTTGCGATGGCGGCCGATGTTGGCGTGCTGTCGGCGCTGCTCGCCGCCGGCGGCGGGCTGACCGCGGCGCTGTGCCCGGTCTACGCCTATGCCGCGATCAGCAACGGTCACCATCACGGCATGCGGGCGCTGGTCGCGTCGACCCTGCTTGGCGCCGTCGCCTTTGGCGCGGTGGTGGTGGTCACGCCGTTCTGGCACGAGCAGCTGGCGCTCGCCGGCGGGATGGCGGCGGTTATCCTGGTGCTGCCGGCTTATGTCGGCTCGCTGCTGCACGGGCTCGCCAGCGCCAGAAGCCGGGCCGAGGCGGCGAACATCGGCAAAAGCCGGTTCCTCACCGCGCTGGGCGAGGATTTGCGCAACCCGCTGCGGATGATCGCGCGCGCCGGCGCTTCGTTCGACCGCGCCGCGATCGCCCCAGAGCAATGGGACATGATCGCCCGCATCCGGCTCAGCGCGCGCTCGATGCTGCTGCAGCTCGACGACATCCTCAATTACGTGCGGATCGAGGGCGGCGACTTCGCGCCGGAGACGCGCTCGTTCGACCTTTATCGCCTTGCCAACGGCGCCGTCGCGGCGCTGCGTCCGCAGGCGGCGGAGCGCGGCATCGTCCTGGCGCTGCGCATCGATCCGCTGCTGCCCTATCAGCTGCGCGGCTGGCCGCACCAGCTGCGGCAGATCCTGATCTGCCTGATCACCAATGCGGTGCGCCACTCGGGCAAGGTCAAGGTGCGGATCAACCTCGACGCGGCCGCGCTCGATGCCGAGCGGGTGACCGTGCGCCTCGCGGTGACCAGCGCCGTCCTCGACGCCCCGCCCGAATTCACCCCGGATTCCTTCGGCGAAGTCGTCGAGCCGGTCGACGACACCGGCCGCCATTTCGGCCTGGCGATGGTCGAGCGTCTGGTCGCGCTGATGCACGGGCGGCTGAGCGTCGATACCGGCCGCGGCCGCGGCTTGCTGCTCGCGGTCGAGCTGCCGTTCGCGATCGACCAGGCGTCGCTGGCCTTGCCGCTCGACCTGGCGCATCTGCCGGTGCTGATCGTCACCAAGGATGCGCAGTTCGTCGAGGAACTGGTCGAGCCGCTGGAAAGCTGGCGCGCCGATGCGCGCTGGATCGGCGCGGGCGACGCGGCTCTCGCCTACCTTGAGGCATTCGATCCGGCTGGACGGCGGCCGGTGCTGGTGGTCGACGGCCGCGGCGACGTTCTGCAGGCGCTGAGCTGGGCCCATCGCGCGATCGGCCATGGGACTGCCGATCACGGGAATATCGGCCAAGGGAATATCGGCCAGAGCGCGCCGCCGCCTCATATTTTGTTTATCGCCGACGAAGCGCGGATCGACAGCGTCATCGGATTGGCCGACGGCGATCTCGACGGCGTGCTGCCGTCCCCGTTCACGCCGAGCGCGCTGCGCAGCGCGCTCCACGCGCTGCGGGTCGAGCCGGCCGATTGGTTTCTCGCGGACCCCCTGCCGGCCCTCGCGCCCGAGATCGCCGATCGTCCGATCGCGCCGCCGCGCCCTCCGCCCATCGCCGAATTGGCGCCGGAGCCGCCGGCGCGAGTATTCACGCCGCCGCGCTCCGCCGCATCGAGCGCGCCGCCGCCGATCCGCCGGCCGCAAGTGCTGATCGCCGCCGCCAATGCCGCCAACCGCAAGATCATGGGGTCGATCCTCACCCGCGCCGGCCACGCCGCCCACCTGGCGGAGACGATCGACGCGGCGCGGCAGGAACTCGAGGCGCGCGAGATCGACCTGCTGCTGCTCGACCTGATCGGCTCGACCGAGGCCGATTACGAGGCGGTGCGCCTGTGCCGGAGAACGCGGCCGAGCCTGCCGATCGTCGCGCTGACCGGCGGCAGCGCCGGCGAGGCCGAACGCCTGGTGCGCACCACAGGGGTCGATGCGGTGCTGACCAAGCCGCTCGAGCCCAGCCGGCTGATCGCGACGATCGAGGCGGCGATCCGGGGCGAAGCGGCACTGCTCGGCGATGCGGCGAATGACGAGCGCATGCCGGAGCCGGCAATCGTCACCGAGATCGCCTCGCATCCCCGCTTTGCCGGCGAGGCGGCGGCGACGCTCCCCGCGTCTCCAGCTTCTATTGACGAGCGCGCGATCGGCGCGCTGTGGTCGCTCGGCAAAGGCGGCGAGTTCCTCCGCGGCGCGATCGATGCGTTCCGCATCGACTCGCGGCGCATTCTCGGCGAGCTCGGACATGCCGCGGCGACCGGCGACACATGGCGCTTCGCCGAGGGGGTGCAGGCCCTGCGCAACTGCACGGCCAATTTCGGCGGCGGCCGGCTGCGCGAATTGCTGCTGTCGCTGCGCGACGTGACCGCGGCCGAACTGAGCCGCCAGGGCGCCTCTTATGTACAGCGGCTCGACGCCGAGGTGACCAAGCTCGACGCGCTTCTGGTCGACTACCTAAAGACCGCTAAATAGCAGCTCGTCTCCGGCGGGGGCCGCAACAGGGGCGGCCGCAGGCATCTCGGTCTCGACTTCGCTCTCAGTTTCCGTGTCGGGAATGGCGGCGGCGTGCCGCTGGGCGATCAGCGCAATCGCGCGGTCGCGGTTCTCCCAGCACACCTCGACATAATAGATCGCGCTGCCGGCGATAAACACCGACAGCGCGTTGTTGTAGCTGGCGACCGCCGTTTCGAGCCGGGAGATGTCGCCGTCGCGCTCGCCGAGCCGCAACAGCGCGCTGCCGAGATTGCTCTCCGTCATCGCCCATTGCATCGGCGCTCGCTCGCGGGTGCATGCCGCCAGCGCCTCGCGGTAGCACTGCGCCGCCTCTTCCATGCGACCGATGCCGTTGTCGCGCTCGCCGAGGCGGGCCAGCGCGTTGCCGAGATTGTTCTGGGTCATCGCCCACTCGAGCGGTGCGCGCTCACGGGTGTATTCCTTGAGCGCCTCGCGATAGGCGGTGATCGCCTCGCGCAGCGGCGCGTCGTCGCTGTCGCGCTCGCCGAGGCTCGACAGCGCATTGCCGAGATTGTTGCAGATCCGCGCCCAGTCGAGCGTGTTGCGCTCGCGCCGGGATTCCCTGAGCGCCTCGCGGTAGGCGGCGATCGCCTCGCGCAGATGGGTGGTGACGGTCTCGCGCTCGCCAAAGCTGGCCAGTGCATTGCCGAGATTGCCCTGGGTCATCGCCCAATCGACCGGCGAGCGCTTCTGGGTGCGCACGCGCAGCGCCTGGCGATAGGCGGCGACCGCCTCTTCGAGCCGCGCGGTGCCGGTCTCGCGCTCGCCGAGCGTGCGCAAGGCCGCGCCAAGATTGTGCTGGGTCATCGCCCAGTCGAGCGGCACCCGCTCCGGCCGGTATTCGGTGAGCGCGTCGCGATAGGCGGCGACCGCCTCTTCGAGCCGCGCGGTGCCGGCCTCGCGCATCCCGAGCGTGCGCAGCGCCGCGCCGAGGTTGTTCTGGGTCATCGCCCATTCGAGCGGCAAGCGGCCGCGGGTATAGACCTCCAGCGCGCTGCGATAGGCGGCGATCGCCTCTTCCAGCCGTTCGCAGCCGGCGTCGCGCTCGCCAAGCCGGCGCAGCGCATTGCCGAGGTTGTTCTGCAGCATCGCCCATTCGGTCGGCTGGCGCTCGCGGGTGTATTTGCGTTGCGTTTCGCGCAGCGCCGCAACCGCCTCGGCCAGCCGCGCTGGGGTGATCTGACGCCCGGCGCCCCCCGTGGCCGGGGTTTCGTCCGGCGTCGACGCCGGGAAGCGGGCAAGCGGGGTGTTGGCCATAGGGCTCGACGATGGGTCTTTCCGGGCCGGTGACAACGCAGCCGCGGCGCGCGGCTTGCTGGGCCGACTCCGCGCGGACGGGGGCGGGAGGGAGCTCCCGTAACTGCGATAGCGATTCTCGCCGAGCGCATTGCCGCCGGACGGCGCCCCGGCCATTCTGTGCGCAACGGAGCGCCGATTTGGAGCGCGGAGGGGGTGATGGCAACGGACGCGAAGCGCGTCGGGGTGATCGGCGCCGGCATGGTCGGCGTCTGCGCCGCGCTCTATCTGCAGCGCGACGGGCACAAGGTCTTCCTGGTCGAGCCGGGGGTGCCGGGCGAGGGCGCCTCGTTCGGCAATGCCGGCGCGTTCAACGCCTCCAGCGTGACCCCGGTGGCGATGCCGGGTGTCATCAAGAATGTGCCGAAATGGCTCACGGACCCGCTCGGGCCGTTGTCGCTGCGCTGGACCTACCTGCCGTCGGTGCTGCCGTACCTGGTGCGCTTTATCCGCGCCGGGACGGAAGAAAAGGTGCACCAACAGGCGCGCGCCTTGCGGCCGCTGGTCGGCGCCACCCTGTCGGCGCTGCAGCCGCTGGTGAAGGATGCCGGCGCGGAAAACCTGGTGCATCAGCGCGGCCACCTCTACGTCTACCGCTCGGCCGAATCCCTTGCGAAAGACGGGCTCGCCTGGGCCTTGCGCCGCGAGAACGGGGTCGTCGTCGACGAGTTCGACGCCGACGAGCTGCGCCGGCTGGAACCGGCCCTGTCGCGCGACTATGTCCGCGGCCTCCTGGTGCGCGAGAACGGCCACACCAGCAACCCGTTCGCCCTCGTCACCGCGCTGGCCGGGCGCTTCGTGCGCGATGGCGGGGTGGTGATCCGCGCCCGTGCCACCGGCTTTCGCCTCGACAGCGGGCATCTGACCGCGATCCAGACCGATGGCGGCGAATTGGCGGCGGACGCGGCGGTGGTCTGCGCCGGCGCCTGGTCGAAGCCGCTCGCGGCCTCGCTCGGCGACAAGGTGCCGCTCGAGACCGAGCGCGGCTACCATCTGATGATCCGCGACCCCGAGGTGATGCCGTCGATCCCCACCGCCGACGGCGACGGCAAGTTCGTCGCGACGCCGATGGATACCGGGCTGCGCTTTGCCGGCACCGTCGAGCTGGCGGGGCTGGAAGCGCCGCCCGATTGGCGCCGCGCCCGCATCCTTTTGGAGCAAGGCCGCAAGATGCTGCCCGGCCTCGCCGAGCATCATGCCGAGGACCGCACCTCGGTGTGGATGGGCCACCGCCCGTCGATGCCCGACTCGCTGCCGGTGCTCGGCCGTTCGCGCGCGACGCCGGATGTCGTCTATGCCTTTGGCCACGGCCATGTCGGGATGACGGCGGCGCCGATGACCGGCAGGCTGGTCGCCGACCTCGTCACCGGCCGGCCGCCGTCGATCGACATCGCGCCGTTTGCGCCGTCGCGGTTCGGGTGACGCGGCGATGAACCAGATTCTCGCCGTGCTGATGCGCGATGTCGTCGGCGGCTTCAATTTGCTGACCCTGCTCGGCTTCCTGGTGATGGGGCTCGGCCTCACGCAAAGCCGCCAGGGCCGGCGGCGCGCCCCGATCGCCTTCGCCCTGATGGGGCTCGGCACGGCGATGGTCTTCGCCGGCATCTATCTCGCCCAGCATCCGTGACCCCGATGTCATTCCGGGGCGCGTCGAAGACGCGAACCCGGAATCGATGAACACAGTCGCCCGCCCGGTTCGCTCTGGCGTAAAAAATTGATATATGTCCGTGCTCATGGGTTCCGGGCCCAGCGCTGCGCGCTGTCCCGGAATGACATAAATTGCATTGGCTTGGCTTGGCGCGCGGCGGGGCCTATTCTCTCTCGACAGAACTCTAGGGAGGTGTGACATGGCGAACGACGTATCGCCCCTCGGCACGACGACGCGGATGAAGCCGGTTCATTCGAGCGCCAAGGCGCCGGTGATGACCCAGGGCCGCCGCGATTTCTTCTCGTATCGCGACCTCGGCGTGCGCGACGGCAGCGCCGGCACGATGCGGGCCCAGCTGATGAAGGCCAAGACCGGCATGACCGAGCCGACCGGCTGGCACTACCACACCTGCGACGGCCAGTTCGTCTATTGCCTCAAGGGCTGGGTCGAGCTCGAATTCGACGGCGCGCCGACGGTGCGCATGGAGCCGGGCGATTCGATGTTCATTCCCGGCGGGTGCGTCCACAACGAGCTGCGCACGTCGGACGATGTCGAGATCCTCGAAGTCTCGGTCCCGGGCGAGCTCGGCACCGTTCCGGTCGATCCGCCGAAGCACTGACGCGGCCGGCCCCTACGGGCGAAGCCGGCTCGGCTCGGGCAGGCGGTAGACCATTTCGGCGTAGCGGGACGCCCGCCCGCCCGCGCGCGCCTGGTAGTAGCAAAAATCCGAGATCATCTTGTCCAGAAGCGGCCGGAGGATGCGGAACTGCGAGCCGTATTGCTCGATTGCCTTGGTCTTGGCCTGCTGCTGCCGCTCACCGAACTCGATGAATTCGCCGGCCACGGCGAGTCCGCTTCTTTGCGCTGCGACACCGGCGAGCCGGGTAAAGTTTGCCAGCCGCAGCGGCGCCAGGTTTCGGCGGCGTAATTCGAGATACGCATAAGGCTGGTCTTCATAAAGGAAGACGCCGGCGGCCGGGCGATCGTCCCTTCGATGAAACTCGAATACTGCGTCGCCGACGATCCGGTGGTCGGGGTGCCAGGCCGACGCCGGGGCAAACAGGTTCACCGCGCCCCCGTGATCGCCGACCAGCCGGCGAATATCGGCGGCGATGGCGGATCGAAGCTCCGTACTCGCCAAGCTGTCGGGACGCTGTTGAACCCGGTATTGGCTGTCGAGATGGCCGAGGTTGCGGATCGCGTCCGGCGCCACCCCGAGAACCGCGAGCGCCCGCTCGTTTTCCGCTGCCCTCGCACGCATCGCCGCGGCGGCGCTCGCGAAGCCGGAGCGCCGGTCCCAGCGCCCTGCAATATTTTCCGCCGGAGTTCCGGCAAAGACCGTGACGACGACGGCGCGCTCGGGCGCGGTGGCGATCAGGCCGCCGAGCGACAATACCGCGTCGTCGAAATGCGGTGACAGGATCAGGTTCGGCCGGTCATCCATCGACGCCCAACCCGTCGCCCGACGGAGTTTCCGTGGCGCGGTGAATTTGCTGCTCCAGCAGCCGCCCGATCATCTGTTCGAACGCCGGTTCGGGCGTGTCGGCAAACGCATCCGGATCGGCGGAGGGTTCGTTCGCCTTCCCCCGCGAGGCGCAAGTCGGCGCGATCCCGAGCCCGTCGACGATGCGGCGCCCGAGCTTTTCCACCGTGGCCAGATCCATCAACTCGAACGTCGGGATGGCGATGCCGAACTGCTTGTCGAGGCCGATCTGCAGCTCGACCAGCATCAGCGAATCCATGCCGAGATCGGTCAGCGGCTGGTCTGCGGCGATGCGGGCCGGCGCGGCGCCGACAACCCCGGCAACGTGCCTGATCAGAAGCTGTTGAACGGCCGAAATCGCTTGGTCGCGCGGCAGAGCGGATAGGTGAGCGCGTATTTCCTCGGCGTCGGCGCCGGCCGCCGCGCTCGCCTCTCCGCTCATCAGCTCGCGCATTCGGGCGTATTTCGGCGCTGCCGCGACCGCCGGCAGCATCCCGATACGAGACCAGCCGAGCTCGGCCAGCGCGGCAAATTCGGCGCCCGCCGCCAGCGCGTCTTCAAGTCGGTCGAGCGCCCGCGCCGGGGTGAGCAGCCGGACCCCCAGGCGCTGTTTCATCCGTTCGGTCAGCGCGGCATCGCGGGCCAAATGGCCGACATCGGCGATCGCGCCCCACCCGACCGCAAGGCCGGGCAGCCCCAGGCCGCGCCGATAACCGGCGAGCGCCTCGAGGTAGACATTCGCCGCGGCATAGCTCGCCTGGCCCTCATTGCCGAACAGAGTGGTTGCCGACGAATACAGGATGAAGAAATCGAGTTGCTCCCGCAGCGTCTGTCGGTGGAGATTCCAGGCGCCGGAAATTTTCGGCCGCAGCACGTCGTGGAAATCGTCCTCGGTGAGGTTGACCAGGCCGGCGTCGCGGATCACCGCGGCGGCATGGACGATCCCGCGCAATGGCGGCATGTCTCGGCGAACCTCGCTAAGCACCTCGGCGAGCTGGTCGGCATCGGCGATGTCGGCGGCAAATTCGCGGGCGTCGATCCCATCCGCGCGCAGCCGGTCAAGCGCGGCCGCGGCTTCGGGTGCGGTGGTCCGGCTGCGGCCGATCAGGGCGAGGTGGCGCGCCCCCCTGCGCGCCAGCCATTCCACCGTGGCAAGGCCGAACCCACCGCGCCCGCCGGTCACCAAATAGGTGGCGTCGGGCGACAAGCGCAGCAGGCTCTTGGGCGAGGCCTCGGCCTGGGCGGCGTTTTCGGCGTGATTCACCTGCCCGGGCATCGCCACCACGATCTTGCCGATGTGGCGCGACTGCTGCATCGCGCGAAACGCCTCGCCGGCGCGGGCGATCGGGTAGACCCGATGCGGCAGCGGATGGAACACGCCGCGGTCGAGCAGCGACGCCAGCTCCTCGAACAGCTCGCGGGCCAGCGCCGGGCGCTCGGCCAGCAGGCGGTCGATATCGACTCCGAAGAACTGGATATTGTTGCGGAACGGGCTCAGCCCGAGCTTGTTGTCCGCATAGAAATCGCGCTTGCCGAGCTCGACGAAGCGGCCATACGGCCGCAGGATCGCGAGGCCCTTGCGGATCGCCTCTCCCGCCAGCGAGTTCAGTACCACGTCGACACCCTCGCCGCCGGTGATCGCGCGGATGTCGTCGGCGAAGGCGAGGGTGCGCGAGTCGACCACATGCGCCACGCCCAGCCGGCGCAGCAGCGCGCGCTTTTCCGGCGTCCCGGCCGAAGCGAAGATTTCCGCGCCGACCGCTTGCGCGTATTGCACCGCGGCGAGGCCGACCCCGCCGGCCGCGCCGTGAATGAGGATGCGCTCGCCCTGCGCCAGCCGCGCCAGCCGATGCAGCGAATAATACGCCGTGAGCGCGGCGACCGGCAGCGTCGCGGCCTCGGCGAAGCTCATCGCCGCCGGCTTGCGGAACAGGCAGAACGCCGGCGCGGTCAGGTGCGATGAAAAGGCGTTGCGGCCGAAGCCGAAAACCGCGTCGCCCGGACGCAGGCGTTCGACCTGCTCGCCGGCCTCGATCACCTCTCCGGCAAATTCCAGCCCCAAGGTCGGGCCGGCAAAGCCTTCCTCGAACGCCTCCTCGGGCAGCAAGCCGGTGCGCTGCACCACGTCGCGGAAATTGACCCCGGCGGCGCGCACCCGCACCGACACTTCCCCCGCGCCGGGGTGCGGGATCGCGATGTGGTTGAGGACCGCGCCCTCTTGAGCCTCGCGCTCTCCGAACGCAAGGGTGAAGGCGTCGCCGTCCGCCGCGCCTCGAGCCGGCTGCGAGAGGCCGCGGGTCAGCCGCGGCGCGTAGCGCCCGCCGCCGCGCAGCAGGATTTCGTTCTCGTCGTCGGGGTGGAGCAGCTCGCCGCAAAGCCCGGCGATTGCGGTTGCGGCGGACGCCTCGGGGTCGAGATCGACCAGGCGGCAGACGCTATCGGGCCGCTCGTTCATCACGGTGCGCGCGATGCCCCATAGCGGCGCTTGCCACGGGCGCGTCATCGCCGCAAGCCCGGCATCGATAACCGCCTGCACCAAGGTCACCAGATCGTAGCTGCTGGCCTGGGCAAGCGGATCGGTCGGCTCCGTTTCCGCCGACCCGCGCAGATAGACAAGATGCAGCGGGGAAGCGGCATCGGCGGCGAGAACGCGCAGCAAACGTGCATACCCGTCACGGTCGCCCCGCGGTGCCGCGAAACGGTCAGGGCCGAGCCGCTCGAAGCGCTCGGCATCGTCGACGATCACGGCGCGCTGGTCGCGTTCTTCGAGCCGACCCGCCAGCGCCGATGCAAAATCGCTGAGCCGACCGCCCGAGAGCACCACCCACAGGTTCGTTTCGAGCGGGCGAGAAGGCGGGAAGGCCGCGGCAGGCTTGCGGCCGACAATGACCGCGCCGGAGCCCGCCGGGTTGTCGGCCCCGGCCGAAATCACCTCGTCGAACCCGGCATCGGCAAGCGCGCGGCGCCAATCGGTTTCGACCGCTTCCCGCAGAGACGGGAAAACCGCGCCGGCAAGATCGAGAAAGCCGCCCGGCTCCGGCGCCACCGCGATGAACAGGCCGCCGGGCTTGAGCACGGTGGCGATGGCGGCAAGGTCGCCGTCGAGATCGTAGCTCGTGGCGAGCGCCGCGCCGGCTATGACGATGTCCTGCTGCGCCGGGCCGAAGCCTTGCTCGGCGAGGTTACGGCCTGGTTCGGCGAGGACGCATTCGCTTCGCTCCACCGGCAGCGCCGCCGCTAGCGCCTCGGCCAGCCCGCCGTTCACCCCAATCGCGAGGACGCGCAGCAACCTCGTGTCGGGAAGGGCATCGCCTACCTGCCGCAGCATCCCCGCCACCGCTTCGGCCGGGCCCTGGAACAGCGGGTCGGATTCGTAAAGCTGCGCGAGGATGTCGCTGCCCGCTTCAGGGGCGGCATCGGCCCCGCCGCGCAACACCGCCGGCAGGGCCTCGCCGCAGCGCGCGGTCAGCTGCAGACTCGGCAGATGCGCCGGATAGCGGGCCAGTGCCTCGCGCCACAGTTCTGTCGGGGTCCGCCCCGGATCGTCGCCGGCAAGCTGCCACGCGGCGCCGTCGCGCTCGGCCATCCCGGCGCTTTCGAGCCGCGCGAGCAGCCGCGCGACGGCACGCGCCGGCTGCGTCGGTCCGTTCGCCTTGGGGGCCGGCAGGATGAAAGATCCGCTGGCCCCGATCACCTCCGCCAGCGCCGTCCGCGTATAGGCCGAGGCCAGCCGGTCCAGCGTTTCGCGCACGTCGCCGTGGCGGTCGCTCCCGTCGGCTGGGGCGAGCGCCGTCAGCGCCGACGGTTCGGGCAGATCGTC
The DNA here is from genome assembly GCA_038228485.1 of Alphaproteobacteria bacterium. GTDB lineage: Bacteria > Pseudomonadota > Alphaproteobacteria > ATCC43930 > CGMCC-115725 > DATARH01. Next base: position 15,136 of record JBBRPG010000035.1, on the reverse strand, counting down.
CGCGCGGTGGAACGCCGCCGCCGAGGGCCGCAGCTGATAGGCCCAGTGATAAGCCGGGATTTCACCTGCGACACCAAGCTCGACCCGGCGGAAGCGCATGCCGTCGATCTCGGCGACAACCCTCTCGTCCTCGCCCATCATCCGGAAAGAGCCGACAATCGAGCGCGCGCCGATTTGGGTCAGCCGCATGTGGCACCAGGCGATGCGCCCGCCGCCATAAAACCGGATGCGCTCGGCCTTGCTCGGCACGAACATCGCCGGGACGTTGCCAACCTCCTCGGGCAGCGCCGCGAGCGTCACCTGCAAGCAGGCGTCGAGCACGGCCGGGTGGATGCAATACTCGCCGAGTTCTCCCTCGATGGCGGCGGGCGCGGCGATCCGCCCCAGCGCTTCGCCGTCGCCGGCCCAGGCTTCGGCGATGCCCCGGAATGCCGGCCCGTAAGCGAGCCCGTGGTCGGCGAAGCGGCGATAGAGCTCGGCGCCATCGATGCGCCGGCCCATCCTCTGTCTGATCGCGGCGAGCGAGCCCGGCGCGGGTGCGCAGCTGGCCGTCAGCGGCACGGCGCGGGCGACCACTGCAGGCGGCGCGCTTCCCCCGGCTAGGTCGCGAGCATAGAGGTGAAAGCCGCCATCCTCGGCGGACAGCCCGGCCTCGATCGCCGGCTCGGTCCCCGCGGCGATCACCAGCGGGCGGCGGATTTCGAGCCGCTCGATCTCGACTGCCTCGACGCCGGTCTCCCATGCGGCCGCCGCCAGCGCCATCTCGATAAACGCGGCGCCGGGCACGACCATGCTCCCCTGCACGACGTGATCGGGCAGCCAGGAAATCGCCGCCGGATCGAGCCGGTTCTGCCAGACCCCCGCCACGGTCGGCAGGCGCTTGCTGAGCAGGGGGTGCTTGCGCGGACGGGCCGGCTCGGCCAACCCATCCGCGCCATCGGAGAACCAATAGCGCTCGCGCTGCCACGGATAGGCCGGCAGCGGCACGACCGCGGTCTCCTCCGGGAACAGCCCGCTAAAATCGATCGCGACCCCGGCCGTGTAACAGCGCCCCAGCGCGCGCCACAGCGCGTCGCGTTCCGGCTCCTGCCGGCGCAGCGAGGCCAGCACCGCGCCTGAGCCGCCCTTGGCTCGCAGGCATTCCCGCAAATATCCCTCAAGGATCGGATGCGCGCCGATCTCGAGAAACGCGTTGCACCCCGCCGCCGACAGCGCGCCGATCGCCGGCGCGAAGAGAACTGGCCGGCGGATATTGTCCCACCAATAGACAGCGCCGAGCTGGTCCCCCGCCATCTCGGCGCCGGTCACGGTCGAGACGAAGCGGCAACTTCCCTGGCGCGGCGTCAGCCCGTCGAGCCGGTCCAGCAGCTCGCCACGGATCGGGTCCATCGCCGGGCTGTGAAAGGCGTAATCGAGGCCGAGCTCGCGAAAGAAAACCCGGCGGTCCCGCAGCTCCGCGCCCAACGCCGCGATCGCGTCCGCGTCGCCGGCAATCGTCACCGAACGGGGGCTGTTGATCCCGGCGACGGTGAGGCGTTCCTCGTAAGGCCGGATCGCGGCGGCGGCTTCATCCGCCGACAGCCCAAGCGCGGCCATCCGGCCGGCCCCGGCGGTGCGCTGCTGCGCCCGGCTGCGCGCCGCGATGACCCGGCAGGCCTCGGCCAGCGGCAGGATGCCCGCGGCATAGGAAGCCGCGATCTCGCCGACGCTGTGGCCGACCACCGCCTCGGCCTCGATGCCATGCGCGCGCAGCCATTCGAGCACCGCGACCTGAACCGCGAACAGGGCCGGCTGAGCGATTTCGGTGCGGCCGTAATCCGCATCGGGCGATTGCAGTACCGCCGCTACCGACCAGCCGAGGTCGGGTTGCAGCGCCGCGTCGATCCGGGCGATCCATGCGGCGGCAAGCGGCTCGGCAAGCAAGTCGCGCCCCATGCCGCGCCATTGCGACCCGTTGCCGGAGAACACGAAAGCGAGCCGCGCCGCCGGTCCCGGCGCGCGGCCCTCGACAAGCGGCGGCGCCGCGCCGGCCGCCGCAAAGGCTTCGAGGCGGCCGGCGATCTCGCCGCCGCCGCTTCCGAACACCGCCAGCCGGTGCGGGTGGTGCGTCCGACGAGTCGCGGCGGTTCGGCACACCGCCGGCAGCGGCGGGGCGTCCGGCGAGCGCAGCAGCTCGGCATAACGCACAGCTAAGCTGGCGAGCGCCTCGCTGCTATGCGCCGATATCAGCAGCGAATAGGGGCCGTCCCACTGCGCCTCCTCCGGGGCGGCAACCGGCATGTCCGGCTCGCGCAGCACGACATGGGCGTTGGTGCCGCCGAACCCGAACGAATTGACCAGCGGGCCGGGCGGCAGCTCGGTGTGTTCCGCGACCACCGATAGGTTGAGCGCGGCGAACGGGATCTGCGGGTTGGGGGTGACCAGATGCAGCGAGCGCGGCAGCGCGCGATGCCGCAGCGCCAGCAGCACCTTCACCAGCCCGGCGATCCCCGACGCCGGTTCGAGATGGCCGATATTGGTCTTGACCGAGCCGATGCGGCACGGGTCCCCCGGCGCACGCGCGGCGCCGAACACGCGCCCCAGCGCGGTGCATTCGGCTGGGTCGCCGACGCCGGTGCCGGTGCCGTGCGCCTCGACATAGGCGACCGCGCCGGGGTCGATCCCGGCCTCCCGGTAGACGCGCCGCAGCAAGGCTTCCTGCGCCGCCGGGTTGGGCATCGCCAGCCCGGCGGTGCGGCCGTCCGAATTGACCCCGGAGCCGGCGATCACCGCCCAGACCGGGTTGCCCTCGGCGACAGCCTGCGTCAGCGGCTGCAGCACCACCACGGCGCCGCCCTCGGCGCGGACGTAGCCGTCGCCCGCGTCGAACGCACGGCAGCGGCCGCTCGGCGACAGCATGTGCGCCTTGGAAAAGCCGATAAAACCCGACGGCGACAGCAGCGCGTTGACCCCGCCGGCGATCGCCACGCTCGCCTCGCCGCGCCACAGGCTGACGCAGGCCTGATGCACCGCGACCAGCGATGACGAGCAGGCGGTGTCGACGGCAAAGCTCGGCCCGTGCAGGTCGAAGATGTACGAGATGCGGTTCGCCGCGTTGCTGACCGCGCTGCCCGACATGACATAGGCGTCGACGCGCTCCGGGTCCTCGCGCTGCAACGCCGCATAGTCGGAAAACGAGATGCCGACAAAGACCCCGGTCTGCGACCCGGCGAGGCGGCCGGGGATGATGCCGGCGTCCTCCAACGCTTCCCAGGCCAGCTCCAGGAGGATGCGCTGCTGCGGGTCGATGCGGCGCGCCTCGCGCGGCGAGATGCCGAAGAAGCCGGCGTCGAACTTGTCGATCTCGGCGATAAAGCCGCCGTCGCGCGTATAGGTCTTGCCGGGCTTCACCGGGTCGCGGTGAAAGCTGGCGGCGACGTCCCAGCGGTCCTCGGGGACCGGGCCGACGGCGTCGGTCCCCGACCGCAGCAGCGACCAGAATTCGCCGAGGGTGGCGGCTCCGGGAAGGCGGCAGGCGGCACCGACCACGGCGATGGGAAAGCCGCCTCCCAGCTCGGTCTTCTCTGCCGCCATATCGGACGATATCCCCGCCGTCTTGCGATAATCCCTGCTCACGGCGAACCCGAAAACTTCACGGTTTCTGCGCCGAGATCGCGCCCCGATTCCTAGCCGGTAACTCCAGCCGAGGCTAGCCGGCCTGCGAAACAGAGACGCCGTTGGGGCCGGGCAACGGCAGCGTAGTCCGCGCCGGGCTTCGGCGATACTATCCCGCCGCGCTCCGATCGTTCGGCGACAGCAGGGGAATCAATGCTAAGGCTGCTCAAGCGTTCGGCGCTCGGCGTGCTGACGAGCGCCGGCTACAAGCTGCTGACCCAGACCGAATACGAGCGGCTTCAAGTCACCGCTGCGGCCTCCCCGGTGGCCCACCTCCCGCCCGCACCCCTGCCGCCGCCCGCACGCGATGCGCTGTCGGCCCTGCTCGCGGCCGGCACAGCGGAGAGTCCGGCGGCGTCGACGCACGACGCGATCCGCGATTTTCTCGATGTCAGCGGTGCAGTGTCCGAATTTTCGGCGCTGCGCCGGCTCGCGCTTTACTCCACCGCTAGGTATCTGTGCGAGAGCGCGATCGGCGGCGCGGTCATGGATTGCGGCCATGGCCAAGCGGAAACGCTGACCGTGCTGGCGCTGGCGTTCCAGCATATCGGCGACGCCAGCCGGCAGTTGATCCTGTTCGACACCACCGCCGATCCGACCCACAGGCCTGAGTTCGAATTCGCGTTGTGGGGTTCGGGTCGCGATCTGATTGCCGGCCGGCAGGACGGGTCGCCGGCGCCAATTTTGTCGGAGCCGCCGCCCGCAACGCTTGTCGCCACCGGCTATCCCGCCGCGAATGTCTCTATCCGCCGTTATCCGCGCGAGGAAATCGCCGGTTGCGGACCGCTGGCGTTTCTCGGCCTGACATCACAAACCTACCCGGCCAACCAAGAGGCGATCGCGACATACTTCCCGCTATTATCGCGCGGCGGTGTCATCGCGGTCGAAGGCCTTTTCGGCTCGGATGCGGCCGACGCGGTCGACCACTATCTGCGCCGCGAGGGAATTGCCTTGCTGCTGATCCAAGTTGCGCCCGATTTTCGTATCGGCATCAAGCCCTGAAGGGCCGGCCTCGCCCCGAAAGCCTGACCGTCACAGCATCGCCACGTAGCGCAACTGGCCATCCTGCTTCTTGTAGAGCTTGTAGCGCAAATTGGGCACCAGCACGTCCGAGATGCCGATGAATTGGAAGTCGCTGTCGCGTAGGTTTTCCAGAAACTGCCGGACGAACGACGATGTCGGATCGGAGCTTAGGGCGACATTGGAAAAGGAACCGTGGCTCATCGCCAAAAAGGCGTAGTCGAAGCGTTTGACGAATGACGTGACCGCCGCCATCACGCCGTCATTCTGCTCGTAGCCGCCGGGGCCCTCGTAAAAATCGTCCATCATCATGATGCCGCCCGGTTTCAGCTTTTTGCGGGCGTGCAGCATGTCGCGCAGCACGTACTCGTACTGGTGGTTGGCATCGATGTAGACGACGTCGAGATGATTGTCCGGCAGGCTGTCGATGCCCGCCGCCGACTCGGCCCGGATGACTTTTACAGCATCGTTGCCGCGGAAACGGCCGACCACGTCCTGGTAGTTCTGCTCCTGGTGCGCATTGGCGTCGTCGCCAAAATGCTGCCAGTGAACGCTGCCCTGAAAATTGCTGAAATTCTCGGTCTTTTCGTCGAGGGGATTCTGATCCTTGATGTCGAAACGCCAGTTATCGATCAAAAAATACTCTTTGGGCTCTGCGGTATCGAGGACGATCTGAGAGAAATCTCCCTTGTAGACGCCCACCTCGGCCCACACGGCTTGCTTGGGCACGAGGCGGACGAGGCCATTGCGATCGGTCATCACGAAATACATCGGTGCGCGCCCCGTTCAGCCTCGTCGCTCGTGCCAAGCGGAATAGCCGATCTTGCGGGCCTGTCAAATCGTCATCATAAAAGCGGTCCCACGCTACCGCGAACCGCCGGTCTTAATGACCCTTCCTTCGCCGCTCTATCAGCATGCCCTCGACTCAGGCGTATACCTGCCGGGTGTCGACACCAGCGAGCTGCGCGGTCGGGCGCCGGTGGCGCGCGGGCCGTTCGGCGCCCGCCCGGGTTCGCTGGCCTTGGTGATCGCCGGGCAATCCAATGCCGCCAATCACGGCGCTGGGCATTTCGCGGCCAGCCGCGCGGTCTACAATTTCAATTTCTTCGACGGTCTCGTCTATCCCGCCGCCGACCCGCTGCTCGGCGCCACCGGCGACGGCGGCAGCCCGTGGTGCCTGGAGCGACATGCTGATCGAACGCGGTTTCGCCGACGAGATCCTGCTGGTGCCGGTCGCGGTCGGCGGCGCCGAGGTCAAGGACTGGGCGCCGGGCGGTCCGCGCAACCATCGCCTGATGTACGCGCTCGACCGCTTGCGCTCCACCGGCACGGTCCCGACGCACGTCTTGTGGCATCAGGGCGAGGCCGATGCGCTCTACCGCACCGCGGCGGACGATTATCGCGAGCGGTTTCTCGGCTTTGCCCGTTCGCTGCGCGAGGCTGGGATCGCGGCTCCGGTCTATTTGGCGATCGCCGCCTATTTCGGCGTCCCGCAGGGCTACAGCGACCACCAGGCGCTCATCGCCGCGACCCAGCGCGGCCTGATCGACCCCGCCGCCGGCATCCTCGAAGGGCCGTGCACCGACACGATCCGCGACCGCTACGACGACTGCCATCTCGACGAGACCGGGTTGCGCAAGCACGCCGCTGCTTGGGCGGCGGCGCTGACCGGCTAGACTTTGAAATGCTTGATGAAGTGCTCGTAGGTCTCGTTGGGCGCTTCCTCGGGCACGTAGTGGCCGCACGGTAGCGCGCCGCCCCAGGCGTCGGTCGCGTAGTTCTTCTTCCACACCGCCAGCACATCGCTGTGGACGCCCTCGGTGTGGCTGCGCTGACCCCAGATCACCAGCAGCGGCAGCGTGATCTTGCGCCCGGCCTCGAAATCGGCCTTGTCCATGTCGAAGTCGCAGGTCGGGCAGGCGCGGTAATCGGCGCACGAGCCTTTGATCGTCTTCCAGTCGAAGCAGCGGACGTATTCCTCGAACGCCTCGGGGTCGAAAATGCCGAGGCCGATGCCGGGCTTGGACAATTTATGCTCCATGTACCAGCGCGCCGGCACCCCGGCCATCATCCGCTCGGGGAAGTCGTAAGGCTGGGCCATCAGCGCCCAGTGCCACGAGCGCAGCGCCCATTCGCGCGAGGTATGCGTCCAGATGTGATGGTTGGGCAGGATGTCGACCAGCGCCGCGCGCTTGACCCGGTCGGGATGGTCGAGGCACATGCGCGCGGTGGTGCGGGCGCCGCGGTCGTGCCCGGCGACAAAGAACTCGCGGTAGCCGAGCTTCTCCATCACCTCGACCTGGTCCTGCGCCATCGCCCGGAACGAGTAGTTGATGTTGTTCTCGCCGGCCTCGTCGGGGCCGACGCTGTCGCCATAGCCGCGCAGATCGGGGCAGACGACGTGGAAATCCTCGGCCAGCCGCGGCGCGATCTTGTGCCATGACACATGGGTCAGCGGGTTGCCGTGCAGCAGCAGCAACGGCGGGCCGTCGCCGCCGTGGCGCAGATGGATGCGCGCGCCGCCAAATTGCGAGGAAGAGGTCTCGATCTCGGTGCGGGTGAAGCCTTCGAACATGCCGCCGATCCTTCTCGGAGTGGGTGGGCCAGCCTAGCTCAGATCGCGCCTGGCGGGGCTTGGATTCGGCGGCGGAGATTTGCTGTCGGATGCGCACGTAAGGATATAGTAATGTTCGCCGGCGCCGCCTTCGTGCAACCGCGGGTCGGGCCGCAAACGACAGAACCGGCCTCAGTCCGGCGGGGTGGGCTTCGGAGGAAACACGATGACAAAGCAGCATATTTGGGCCGCCGCGGCCGTGGCGACGCTCGCTTTTGCCGGCGCGCCGGCCGTCGCCCAGAAATCGGGCGGCATTCTCAAGATGCAGCATTGGGACAGCCCGGCGAGCATGTCGATCCACGAGGAGGCGACTTATTCGGTCGTCACCCCGATGATGGGCGTCTTCAACAATCTCGTGCTCTACAAGCAGGACGTTGCCCAGAACAGCATGCAGTCCATCGTCCCCGATCTCGCCGAAAGCTGGGCCTGGGGCGAGGACGGCAAGGACCTGACCTTTAAGCTGCGCCACGGGGTCAAATGGCACGACGGCAAGCCGTTCACCGCCGCCGACGTCAAATGCACCTTCGACCTGCTGCAAGGAAAGGGCGAGGCCAAGCTCCGCGGCAACCCGCGCAAGGAGTGGTACAACAACGTCGCCGAGGTCGCCGCCAACGGCGATTTTGAGGCGGTCTTTCACCTTAAGCGGCCGCAGCCGGCGCTGCTGACCCTGCTCGCCTCGGGCTATTCGCCGATCTATCCGTGCCACGTCTCGCCCAAGGACATGCGCACCAAGCCGATCGGCACCGGCCCGTTCAAATTCGCCGAGTTCAAGCCCAACGAGTACATCAAGGTGACCAAGAACCCGGATTACTGGAAGCCGGGGCGGCCCTATCTCGACGGCATCGAGTACGACATCGTCCCCAACCGCTCGACCGCGATCCTCGGGTTTATCGCCGGGCAGTTCGACGTCACTTGGCCCTACAGCGTCACCCCGCCTTTGGTGCGCGACATCGCCAAGCAGGCGCCGAACGCGACCTGCGTGCTGGCGACCAATAACGGCACGACCAATCTGCTGGTCAACCGCGACAAGCCGCCGTTCGACAACGCCGACCTGCGCAAGGCGCTGGCGCTGGCGATCGACCGCAAATCGTTCATCGACATCATGACCGAAGGCGAGGCCAAGGAGGGCGCCGCGATGCTGCCGCCTCCGGAAGGGCTATGGGGAATGCCGGCCGCGATGCTGCAGACGATCCCCGGCTACGACCCGGACGTAAAGAAGAACCGCGAACAGGCCCGCGAGCTGATGAAAAAGCTCGGCTACGGCCCCGACAAAAAGCTCGAGCTCAAGGTGTCGACCCGCAACGTCGCCACCTTCCGCGACCCGGCGGTGATCCTGATCGATCAGCTCAAGGAGATTTACGTCGATGCGGTGCTCGAGACGATCGAGACCGCCAATTGGCACGCCAAGGTGACGCGCAAGGATTACGCGGTCGCGCTCAACAACACCGGCAGCGGCGTCGACGACCCCGACCAGCAGTTCTACGAGAACTACGCCTGCGGCTCGGCGCGCAACTACAGCGGCTACTGCAACCCCGAGCTCGACAAGAAGTTCGACGAGCAGTCGATGATGACCGACCAGGAAGCGCGCAAGAAGCTGGTCTGGGACATCGACAAGAAGCTGCAGGAGGACGGCGCCCGGCCGATCATCTTCCACACCCGCAACGCGACCTGCATGCAGCCCGCCGTCAAGGGGCTGACGATCATGGTCAACAGCATCTACAACGGCTGGCGGATGGAAGACGTCTGGCTCGACCGCTAAGGCGGTCTTTCGCATCCGTGTCGTTGGTTAGCACCGCGTGAGAGGAAACATGATCCGAATGCAGCGCCTTGCGGCGGCGGCCGTCGCATTACTGGCGACCGCTTGCGGGCCGGCTTTCGCCCAGAAATCGGGCGGAATCCTCCAGATTCAGCATTTCGACAGCCCCGCAAGCATGTCGATCCTCGAAGAATCCACGCGCGCCTCCGAAGAGCCGATGATGGCGGTGTTCAACAACCTCGTCCTCTACAAGCAGGATGAGCCGCAGAACAGGATGGACCTGATCGTCCCCGACCTGGCCACCGGCTGGAGTTGGGGCGAGGACGGCAAGGACCTCACCTTCCCGCTGCACAAGGGGGTCAAGTGGCACGACGGCAAGCCCTTCACCGCCGCCGACGTCAAATGCACCTGGGACCTGATGATGGGCCTCGGCGCCGACAAGCTGCGGGTCAACCCGCGTAAGTCCTGGTACGAGAATGTCGAGTCGGTGACCACCCAGGGCGACTATGAGGTCACCTTCCATCTCAAACGCCCGCAGCCGGCGCTGCTGGCGCTGCTCGCCTCGGGCTGGGCCCCGATCTACCCCTGTCACGTCCCGGCGCGCGAGATGCGCCTGAAGCCGATCGGCACCGGCCCGTTCAAGTTCGTCGAGTTCAAGCCGAACGAATACGTCAAGCTGGCCAAGAACCCGGACTATTGGAAACCGGGCCGGCCCTATCTCGACGGCATCGATTTCACCATCATGCGCGAGATCGCGCCGCGCAACCTGGCCTTTTTCGCCGGGCGGTTCGATGTCGGCTCGCCCTACGGCGTGACCCCGCCGACCCTGAAGGACTTCAAGGAGCAGGCCCCCAAGGCGGTGTGCTCGATGTCCGGGGTGAACGTGCCGCGGACCATGCTGATCAACATCCACAAGCCGCCGTTCGACAATCCAGAATTGCGCCGGGCGATGACCCTGGGGATCGACCGCGACGCGTTCTCGACCATCATCAACGGCGGCATCAAACATATCGGCGCGACGATGATGCCGCCGCCCAACGGCGTCTGGGGCATGCCCGAGGAGATGCTGAAGACGCTGCCGGGCTACGGGCCGGATTTTCAGAAGAACCTCGCCGAAGCGCGCGAGATCATGAAAAAGCTCGGCTACGGCCCCGACAAGCCGCTGGTCACCAAGATTTCGACGCGCGACATTCCATCCTGGCGCCAGCCGGCGGTGCTGCTCAACGCGCAGCTCAAGGAGATCTACATCGACGCCGAACTCGATGTCGTCGACACCACCCAGTGGTATCCCAAGATCATGCGCAAGGACTTCACCATCGGCGCGGTGCCGATCGAGACCGGCGTCGACGATCCCGACCAGATGTACTACGAGAATTTCCACTCCGGCGCGGCGCGCAACTACGCCGGCTACAGCGACCCGGAATTCGACAAGCTGGTCGACGCGCAATCGGTCGAGGCCGATCCGGAAAAGCGCAAGCAGATCGTCTGGCAGATCGAGCGCAAGCTGGCGGAGGCGGCGGTGCGGCCGGTGCTGTTTTACCCCGTCGGCGCCAGCTGCATGCAGCCTTACGTCCACGGGCTGACTTTCGAGGTCAACAGCATCTACAACGGCTGGCGCATGGAAGACGTCTGGATGGATAAATAAGCGGGCCTGCCCGCAGGGGATACCCAACCCGTCCGAACCGCATGCTATCCTCGTTTTCAACCGGCGCGACAGCCGGGAAGCGAGCGGGACGGGGAGGCAAGCACATGCGCTACATGCGTTTCGGATTGGCCGCCGGCTGGGCGCTGGCGATGCTCGCCTTGCCGGCGTTGGCCGAAAAATCGGGCGGCGTGCTCAAGGTCTATTTCTTCGACAGCCCGGCCAGCATGTCGATCCACGAGGAGGCGACCATCGCCGGCCAGGGGCCGATGATGGGGGTGTTCAACAACCTGGTCATGTACGATCAGCACGTGCCGCAGAGCGGCCTCAAATCGGTGGTCCCCGACCTCGCCACGGAATGGTCGTGGGACGAGGCCAAGACCGCGCTCACCTTCAAGCTGCGCAGCGGGGTCAAATGGCACGACGGCAAGCCGTTCACCGCCGCCGACGTCAAGTGCACCTGGGATTTGCTGACCGGCGTCGCGCCCGAAAAGCTGCGGGTCAACCCGCGCAAGGCCTGGTACCGCAACCTCGATTCTGTCTCCACCAGCGGCGATGCCGAGGTCACCTTCCACCTCAAGCGGCCGCAGCCGGCGTTTATCGCGCTGCTCGCTTCGGGGTTCTCGCCGGTCTACCCGTGCCACGTGCCGCCGCCGCAGATGCGGCAGAAGCCGATCGGCACCGGCCCCTTCAAATTCGTCGAGTTCAAGCCCAACGAATCGATCAAGGTGGTCAAGAACCCGGATTACTGGAAACCGGGCCGGCCGTTCCTCGACGGCATCGAGTACACCATCATCAAGAACCAATCGACCGGCGTTCTCTCGTTCGTCGCCGGGCAGGTCGACATGACCTCGCCCTATTTCCTGCAGGTGCCGATGATCAAGGACATCGGCCAGCAGGCGCCGCAGGCAACCTGCGCGCTGGTGCCGTCGAACGTGCAGCGCAATGTCATCATCAACCGCTCGTCGCCGCCCTTCGATGACCCGGAAATGCGCCGGGCGGTGGCGCTGACCGTCGACCGCAAGGCGTTCATCGACACCTTGACCCAGGGCAAAGGCGATATCGGCGGCGCGCTGCTGGCGCCGCCCGAGGGTATCTGGGGCATGCCGCGCGACCTGATGGAGCAGCTGCCAGGGTACAGCCCCGATGTCGAGAAAAGCCGCGCCGAGGCGCGCAAGATCATGGAGGCGCACGGCTACGGGCCCAACAAGCGGCTGTCGCTCAAGGTCTCGACCCGCAACATCCCGCCCTACCGCGATCCGGCGGTGATCTTGCTGTCGCATCTCAAGGAGATTTACATCGACGCCGAGCTCGACCCGGTCGACACGACGCAATGGTATCCCAAGGTCTTCCGCAAGGATTATTCGATTGGCCTCAACCTGACCGGCAACGGCATCGACGATCCCGATCAGGCGTTTTACGAGAATTACGTCTGCGGTTCGGAAAGCAATTACGACGGCTATTGCAGCCCGGAGATGGACAAGCTCTTCGACCAGCAGTCGATGGAAGCCGACCAGGAAAAGCGCAAGAAGCTGGTCTGGGACATCGAGAAGCGGCTGGCCGAGGACGTCGCCCGCCCGGTGCTCTACCACAACCGTTCCGGCACGTGCTGGCAGCCCTACGTCAAGGGCTACACGCCGATGATCAACAGCATCTACAACGGCAACCGCATGGAGGACGTGTGGCTCGACCGCTAAGGAAGGCATTCAACGGGCCGGGCGAGGGGTACTATCTAGACACAGAGGCACCCGAACCGTCTAGTATTACAAAAATGTGTTTGGATGGTACCCTTCCGGTGCTATTATCCGCCTGGCTCCAAAGCGGAGGGGCCGGATGCGTGGCGCGCTGCGCTGCCACCCGAATTCAACTCTGTGGTTGATGCGGAACTGGAACTCATTGGTCGCGATAAATCGCTGGATGAAAGCGGTCGCTTCAAGGTGCTACGTGGGAAATGCCTGGGTCTGACAGAAATCCTGATCGATTTCGAGCTCGATCCCGACGAGGACAGGAAGAAGCCCGAGAAGGTGCACATACGAATTCTCGGGTTTGGGACGACAGATGATTTCGTGCTGTTGTACGGTTTCAGAAAGTATGGCGGCCCAAATTATGGGCCAGCTTGCCATGCAGCACTAAATCGTAAACGCGGAGTAGAACACGATGGCCGGAGAGCGCAGCCCTGTCGATTCCCCTAGGCTTCCGAGGCTTGCGGAGAAATTCCAGGACAAACGCTACCGTGACGGATACGTCGCGGCCCACACGCGCGGTCTGCTTGCTAGGCAAATGCGCAATTTTCGAGGCGAACTTTCTCAGTCAGAATTTGGCTCGGAAATTGGCAAGCGTCAGACAGTGGTGTCTCGCCTCGAAAGCTCTGCGTATGGCGGATGGGCCTTGCGCACGATGCTTGAAATTGCGCGCAAGCGAAACATTGCCCTGTTCTGTCGGTTTGTAGATTTTCCTACATTCCTCAAGTATACCGGTGACCTATCTGACGAGGCGCTAAATCCATCGCCATACGATCAGCAAGTGATTGACGATTTTGCGCAGCAATACGAACGACAAAGCGAAGAAAGAGCTTTGAAAGCGTTGTTTTCTGCACCGAAAGAACCTCGCTCCCCCTCAAAGGTTTTGTCGCCTGACGTTCCCATTTTTTCTAATGGGTTGAGCGCCTTGTTTGGCTTGCCAAGGCCACTCAGCGACAAACCGGCCAATGATGATAAAGCCAAGGAACCGTTGTCTCCTGTTCTCCCTGCCTCGCGTTCAAACACGATACATTCTGCAGCAGGCTAACCGATGAAATTAATTGGCCACGAAGAAGGCCGATCACTGCAACTCATATCTATGGATGAAGTGCGTCCGCTTAATAGCGGGGTATATCCGGTTGATGCGCTGCGAAGAATAGCTAATAAATATAAGTTTGTTAATCCTCCTAATGCCTATGAGCCTAATACTACGATTAAGTTTGAAACCGGGCTCGCTGAGATCGGTACTGTAAAAATACCTATAATGTCGTTAGAGATTTACTCAGACGGTATATTGGTTAGCGCCCGAAATACCGGTGATAGTGATATAGTTTTGGAGGAGTTTATTCGTTGGGCGACCGAAGAATTTGGATTTCGCGAAAGAATGACGGTCGTTCCTCGAAAATATGTGAGCCGCATCATAGTCGATGTTGATGGCGATTTTGATAATCTCGCCGCTCCACTGCGCGCGCTGGGATTGGTGACCTCCGAGGCTTTCGGAGTGGAAAGCAGTAGTTTGAGCATCACAAGTTTACATGTTGGGCCACACCCACCCACGCAATATCCGTATCAGACCACGTGGCAGTTAACCCGCAGAGTGGTTGAGCCGTTGGTTCCCAACCGATACCTCAGTGCCGCCCCACTTTCTAGCGATGACCACTACAATTTTCTTGTAAGTCTTGAGCATGCGGTGCGACGAGCTTAGGACACTTCTTATCCAGATTGGATACTGGGCTCCGATTAGGACAGCACCGAAGGCGCAAGGGGATACGCTTTATCAAGACCATAAGATACACTTCGCCCATGCGCTATCTGTCGACCAGAGACTCCGGCCCGGCGCCGGCGACCCATTCCTTCGAGGACGTGCTGCTGGCCGGCCTTGCCGAGGATGGCGGGCTTTACGTGCCCGAGGCGCTGCCGCGGCTGGATTTTGCCGGCCTCGCCGGGCTTTCGTATGGCGAGCTGGCGGCGCGCATCGTCGGTCTCTTCGCCGGCGACGATTTCGGCCCCGCCGAGCTGCGCCGCATGTGCGATGCGGCCTATGGCGGTTTCGCTCACTCGGCGGTGACGCCGCTGGTTCAGCTCGACCGCAATCTGTGGCTCTTGGAGCTGTTTCACGGGCCGACCTTGGCATTCAAGGATCTGGCGCTGCAGCTGCTCGGCCATCTGTTCGACGCGGCGATGGCGCGGCGCGGCGAGCAGGTGACGATCGTCGGCGCCACCTCGGGCGATACCGGCTCGGCCGCGCTCGCCGCCTGCCGCGGCCGCCAGTCGATCGACATTTTTTTTCTCTACCCGCACGGCCGCATCTCCGAGGTGCAGCGGCGGCAGATGACGACGGTCGATGCGCCCAACGCCCACGCCGTCGCCATCGAAGGCACCTTCGACGACTGCCAGGATCTGGTGAAGACGCTGTTCGCCGATGCAGCGCTGCGCCGCGACCTCGGCCTTTCGGCGATGAACTCGATCAACTTCGCCCGCATCGCCGCGCAGATTGTTTACTACGTCGCTGCGGGCCTCGCGCTGGGCGCTCCCACAAGGCCAATCTCCTTCACCGTGCCGACCGGCAATTTCGGCAATATCTACGCCGCGCATCTGGCGCGTTCGATGGGTCTGCCGATCGAGCTTCTGGTGCTGGCGACCAACGCCAACGACATCCTGGCGCGCTACCTGACCAGCGGCGCGATGACGATGGCCGAGGTCAGCCCGAG
>JBBRPG010000034.1:0-26487 GCA_038228485.1 Alphaproteobacteria bacterium | reverse complement strand
CTGACCGTTGTCCCCCCGGCGATTTTCCTCTACACCGCGCGGTATGGCCTTGTTCCGTTCGGTCGCCACCGTCGGCTCGTTGACGATGGTGAGCCGCGTCTTCGGCTTCGCCCGCGACATCTTGACCGCGGCGGTGCTCGGCGCGGGACCGGTGGCGGACGCTTTTTTCGTCGCCCAGCGCCTGCCCAATTTGTTCAGCAGCCTGTTCGCCGAGGGCGCGTTCAGTGCCGCCTTTGTGCCGTTGGCGAACCGGACGCTGACCGAGGGCGGCAAACCCGCGCTCAAGGAATTTGCCGAGCAGGCCTTTGCCGTCCTGTTCGCCGCGCTGTTGGCGTTTGTCGTGCTCGGCGAGATTTTCATGCCCTGGGTGATGCGCGCGATCGCCCCCGGTTTCGCATCCGACCCCGGCAAGTTCGAACTGGTCGTCACGCTGACCCGCATTACGTTTCCCTATCTGCTGTTCATCTCGCTGGTGGCGCTGCAAGGCGGGCTGCTCAACACGCTCGACCGTTTCGCCGCCGCCGCCGCGACCCCGGTGCTGCTGAACCTGTTCCTGATCGCCGGCTTGCTGCTGATGCGGCAGCTGCAATGGGCCGACGGCCAAGTCTTGGCCTGGGCGCTGACCGCAGCGGGGATCGCGCAATTCTGCTGGCTGATGGCTTCCTGCTCCCGCGCCGGGGTGATGCTGCGGCTGCGCTGGCCGCGCCTAACGCCGCAGGTGCGGCAGACGTTGAAGATCATGGGCCCGGGCGTGCTCGGCGCCGGGGTGACGCAGATCAACCTGCTGGTCTCGACCGCGCTAGCTTCGCTGCTGCCGGGCGGGTCAGTGTCGTATCTCTACTACGCCGACCGGCTCAGCCAACTGCCGTTGGGGGTCGTCGGCATCGCCGTCGCCACCGCGATCCTGCCGCCGCTGTCGCGCCAGATCAGCAGTGACGACGCCTCAGGTGCAGCGGCAACCCAGAACCGCGGCCTCGAGCTGGCGGTGCTGCTGACCCTACCGGCGGCGACGGCGCTGAGCATCCTGGCCCTGCCGATCCTCGCCGCGTTGTTCGAGCGCGGCGCGTTCGGGCCCACGGAAGCCTCGTCCACCGCATCGGCGCTGATCGCCTATGCCGTCGGCTTGCCGGCCTTCGTTCTCGTTAAGGTGCTGGCCCCGGCGTTTTTCGCCCGCCACGACACCAAGACCCCGGTCAAGGTGGCGGTCATGGCGATGGCCGCCAATCTGTTGCTGACGGTCACGCTGATGCAGGTCCTCGCCCATGTCGGCGTCGCCATCGCGCTGTCGGCATCGGGATGGCTGCAGGCGCTGACCTTGCAGGCGCTGCTGATGCGGCGCGGCCATTTCCGCCTCGACGCGCGAACCCGCAGCAACCTGCCGCGCATTGTCGCGGCGACGATTGTCATGGCCGCGGTGCTGTTGGCGCTGCGGGCCGTGCTGGAGCCCGCGCTTTTAGGCGCGATGCCGGTACGGGTAGCCGCGCTTGCCGGGCTCGTGGCCAGCGGGCTGGTCGCCTTCGCGGCCGCGATCCTCGCCCTGCGGGTCACCGGCTGGAACGAACTCAAGGGGCAGTTCCGCCGCCAACCCGCTTGACCGGCAGCCGTCCCCGGCGATAACAGCCCGCATGAACAGAATTTTTTCCGGCATCCAGCCGACTGGCAACCTGCATCTCGGCAATTATCTCGGCGCGATCCGCAACTGGGTGGCGTTGCAGCACGACTACGAGTGCATCTTCTGCATCGTCGATCTGCATGCGCTGACCCTGCCTCAGGACCCCGACGAGCTGCGTGCGTCGACCCGCGAGGTCACCGCCGCCTACATCGCCGCGGGCATCGACGCCGAGCGCTGCATCATCTTCAACCAGAGCATGGTCAGCGCCCATGCCGAGCTCAGCTGGCTGTTGTCGTGCCTGACCCCGCTGGGCTGGCTCAACCGGATGACCCAGTTCAAGGAAAAGGCCGGCAAGAACCGCGACAACGCAGGGCTCGGGCTCTACGCCTACCCGGTGCTGATGGCGGCCGACATCCTCGGCTACAAGGCGACGCATGTCCCGGTCGGCGAGGACCAGAAGCAGCACCTGGAGCTGGCGCGCGACATCGCCGGCGCCTTCAACCGCCGCTACGAGATCGATTTCTTTCCGCTGCCCGAACCGCAAATCTTCGGCGAGGCGACGCGGGTGATGAGCCTGCGCGACGGCACCAAGAAGATGTCGAAATCCGACACCTCGGACTATTCGCGCATCAACATGACCGACGACCACGACACGATCGCGCTCAAGGTTCGCCGCGCCAAGACCGACCCCGAGCCGCTGCCCGCGACGATCGAGGCGCTGGAGGCGCGGCCCGAGGCCGACAATCTCGTCGGCATCTATGCCGCGCTCGCCGACCAGACCCGCGAGGCGGCGCTCCACCGATTTGCCGGGCAGAACTTCTCGGTCTTCAAGGAGGCGCTGACCGAGATGTCGGTGGCGACGCTCGGCCGGATCGGCGACGAGATGCGCCGGCTGATGGCCGACCAGGACCATATCGATGCGATCCTGCGGCGCGGCGCGGAGCGGGCGGCGGCGATCGCGATGCCCATCCTGCGCGAGGTCCAGGACATCACCGGCCTCTTGCGGCCGTAAGCGCGGCTTACTGCTTTCCCCAACACATTGCGGCCTGTAAGGTTTTCGCGCCCGCCGTCCTGCCTAGCAGGATGGCGCAGGGATTGATTCAACTCCGGGCCAGCACCTTTCCGTCATGGACATTTACCTGCCGATCGCCGAGGTGTCGCTGGACATATTCGTCCTGCTCGGGCTCGGCGGAGCGGTGGGCTTCTTGTCGGGGGTGTTCGGAGTCGGCGGCGGGTTTCTGCTGACCCCACTGCTGATCCTGATCGGCGTGCCCCCGGCGGTCGCGGTGGCCTCTTCGGCCAACCAGCTGGTCGGCGCCTCGGTTTCCGGGGTGCTGGCGCATTGGCGCCGGGGCCATGTCGACTTCAAGATGGGCTTCACCCTCTTGCTGGGCGGGCTGGCCGGCTCGTTTCTCGGCATCTGGCTGTTCACTTTGTTCGCCCGGCTCGGTCAGATCGAGCTGGTGATCTCGCTGTGCTACGTCGTGATGCTTGGCGTCCTCGGCTTTATGATGGGGATCGAGAGCGTGCGGGCGATCCTGCGCCAGCGCCGCCCCGGCGCCGCCCGCCGCAAGCTGCACCGCCACACCTGGCTGCACGGGCTGCCGCTGAAGACCCGCTTCCGCAAGTCGCAGCTTTACATCAGCGCGCTGCTGCCGGTGGGGCTGGGCTTTATGGTCGGAGTGCTGAGCGCCGTGATGGGGATCGGCGGCGGCTTTATCATGGTGCCGGCGATGATCTACACGCTCGGCATGCCGACCTCGATGGTGCCCGGCACCTCGCTGCTGCAGATCATCTTTGTCGCCGCCAACGTGACGATGCTGCAGGCCTACACCAACCACACGGTCGATGCCGTGCTGACGCTGCTGTTGCTGGTCGGCGGCGTTGTCGGCGCGCAGTTCGGCACCCGCTTCGGCACGCGGCTGCGGGGCGAGCAGCTGCGTTTTCTTCTGGCCCTGCTGGTGCTGGCGGTCGCGGCCCAGCTCGCCCACGACCTGACGATCCGCCCGAAGGCGCTGTTCGTGATCCCGACGGATATCCGCGGATGAGCCGCGCCCGGCTCGCGCTCATGCTGCTGGGTCTTGCCGCCGTCGCGTCGCCGCCTGCCCACGCTGATACAGTCATCGCCGATCTGAGCAGCCACTCGATCGCCATTACCACCGGCTTCACCGGCGCATCGGTGGTGCTGTTCGGCGCGATCGACGAGCCGGGCGACGTCGTCGCGGTGATCCGCGGACCCGAGCGCGAGACGACCGTCTGGCGCAAGGGCAAGGTCGCCGGCATCTGGGCCAATACCGAGTCGGTGACCTTTGCCAACGTGCCGGGGTTTTATGCCGTCGCCGCCAGCAAACCGCTCGACGATATGGTGTCTCCGACCGCGGCCGCGCTCTATAAGATCGGCGTCGGCAATCTCAAATTTGACACCAAATACTCGGCCGGACCGGAACGCACCCGTCTCTTCACCGACGCGCTGATCGCGGCGCAAAAGCGCGCCGGGGTGTTCTCGGCCGCTTACGGCAAGATCGCCTTTCTCGGCGACCGGCTGTTCCGCACCACCTTCATTTTTCCCGCCAACATCCCGACCGGCCCGTATCTGGTCGAAATCTTCTTTATCCGGGACAAGCAGGTCGTCGGCGGCCAGACCACCCCGCTCATCGTCTCGAAGGTGGGGGTCGACGCCGCGGTCTCCGATTTCGCCAGCCACCAGGCGCTGGGCTACGGCGCGATTGCCGTCCTGATGGCGGTGATGGCAGGATGGCTGGCGAGCCTCCCCTTCCGCAACACCTGAGCTGCGCAAATTAATTTACAGCGGGGCAAGCTGCGATGGCAGAAAGCGCATCACCGCGTGTATTTCTCGTCGTCGTCGACGACACGCCCGAGCATAGCGTCGCGGTGCATTACGCCGCCCGCCGCGCCGCGCATACCGGCGGCCGGCTGGCGCTGCTCCACGTCATTCCGCCAGCCGAGTTCCAGCATTGGATTTCGGTGCAGGAGCTCGCCGAGGAAGAGCGGCGTGAGGCCGCCGAGCAGCTGCTGCAGCGGTTGTGCGACGAGATCGCACCGGTCGCCGGCGCGGTGCCGATGGTCTATATTCGCGAAGGCCGTCCGCAGGACGAACTGCTGGCCCTGATCAACGAGGAGCCCAGCATCTCGATCCTGGTGCTGGGGGCCGGCACCGGCCAGGCCGGCCCGGGACCGCTGATCTCGTACCTCACCGGCAAGCCGGCGGCCCGCCTGCGCATTCCGATCACAATCGTTCCGGGCGGGCTGACCGTCGAGCAGATTGACGCGTTGACCTAGCCGGATTCACCTCGCCGCTTGGTTTTTGCCAACAAAATCCCCATCCTATAGCCAGCGAATTCACCCGACCCGCCGACGGAGTCTTTTGATGTTCATCCAGACCGAGCAAACGCCGAACCCGGCCACCCTGAAGTTCCTGCCCGGGCGCGCGGTGATGGAGTCGGGCACCGCGAACTTTACCGACCCGCAAGACGCAGGGCGCTCGCCGCTGGCCGAGCGCCTGTTCACCCTGCCCGAGGTGAGCGGCGTTTTCCTCGGCGGCGATTTCATCACCGTGACCAAGGCAGGCGACAGCGACTGGTTCCAGCTGAAGCCGGCGGTGCTAGCCGCGATCATGGAGCATTTTACCGCCGGCTTGCCGGTCGTCACCGGCGCGGCGGAAGCCGACACGGCTAGCGATTCCGAGGACGACGATGTCGTCTCGGCGATCAAGGAGCTGCTGGAAACCCGGGTGCGCCCGGCGGTGGCCCAGGATGGCGGCGACATCATCTTCGAGGAGTTCACCGACGGCATCGTCTACCTGCACATGCAGGGCTCGTGCTCAGGCTGCCCGAGCTCGACCGCGACGTTGAAGGCCGGCATCGAGAACATGCTGCGCCACTACATCCCCGAAGTCATCGAGGTCCGCGCCGTCTGAGGCGTGCCGGCCTAACATGTCCCGCCTAAGCGCGCCCGGCGCCGATCCGGGCGCGCCGCTGGTGTTGGCGCTCGATACTGCCGGCTCGGCCTGTTCGGTTGCCCTCGGACGCGGCGAAACCCTGCTCGGACATGAGCGCCGCGAGATGCGCCACGGTCATGCCGAAGCGTTGCTGCCGATGGTCGGCCGGGTCGTGGAGGCGGCAGCCTTTAGCCCGGCGGCGATCGAGGTCGTCGCCGTTTCGGTGGGACCCGGCGGGTTCACTGGCATCCGCGCCGGGCTTGCCGCAGCCCACGGGCTCGCGTTGGCCTTGGATGCGCGCCTGGTCGGCGTCACCAGCTTTGCCGCGGTTGCCGCGCTTGTTCCGAGCGGCGCGACGGGCTTGCTGGTCGCGTTGGACAGCCGGCGCGCCGATTTTTACGTCCAGCTGTTCGATGCCGCCGGCGCCGCGTGTAGCGAGCCGGCGGCAATCCCGCCCGAGGAACTTGCGGCGTGGCTGAGCGGCGCCGCGCCGCGCCTCGCCGGCGATGCCGCGCAAGAGGCCGCCGCGGCGCTCCCGGCCCGTGCCGAGATGGAGATCGTGCCGAACTCGGCGCCGGACGCCATCGGCGTTCTCGCCGCGGTGCGCCGCTGGCCCGCTCTGGCTGACCCGGCCGCGCGCCCGCTTTACCTGCGGGCGCCCGATGTCAGCTTCCCGAAGGCGCGCGCCGGCTGAGCAAGGTGACTGTCCGCATCGAACCGATCCCGGCGACCGCCGCGCAAGCGCTGGCGCTCCTGCATCGCGCCTGTTTTCCCGACGACCCGTGGGACGCCGGTGCGCTGGCCCGGATCATGGCCTTGTCCGGCGCGTTCGGATGGCTCGCCTGGGAAGAGGATGCGCCCGTCGGGTTCATCCTCGTCCGCGACCTCGGCGCCGAATGCGAGATATTGTCGCTGGGGGTCGCCCCCCACCGGCGCCGGCGCGGCGCCGGCCGGACGCTGCTGTCGGCGGCGATTGCCGAGACCCGCCGGCGCGACCTCTCGTCGATGGTGCTCGAAGTCGCGGTCGACAACGATCCGGCGAACGCTCTTTACGCCGCGCTCGGTTTTGTTCCGGTCGGCCGCCGGCAGCGTTATTACCGGCGCCCGGACGGGCGAGCCGACGCGCTGATCTTGCGCATGGCTTTACCAGTGGCTACAGCGTCGCCGTAGACTACGCGGCCAGCGCGGTTATTGGACTGTTGCCGCGATCTGTTTGTCTCGAATCTTGAAAAACCACAACGAACGGCCAAGATTGCGCAAATACCGCATTGCGCGGCTTTCCCCCATTACTTATGCTTCGACAGGTTCGACGGCAGGATGGTTGACATGGACGATACCGACCAGAACAGTGATTTGCTGGCGCTGACCACGGAAATCGTGGCGGCTCACGTGTCCAATAATACGGTGGCGGTCGGTGATCTAGGCCAGCTGATCAACCAGGTTTATCAGTCGCTCGCCAATATCGGCAGCGTTCCCGCGGCCCCCGCGGCTCGCCCGCAACCTGCGATCAGTGTCAAGAAATCGATCCAGCCCGATTATCTTGTCTGTCTTGAAGACGGCAAGAAGCTGAAGATGCTTAAGCGACACCTCAAGACGGCCTACAACATGACCCCGGAAGCGTATCGCGAGCGCTGGGGGTTGGCGTCCGACTATCCGATGGTCGCCCCCAACTACGCCCGGCAGCGCAGCCGGCTGGCCAAGGAGATCGGTCTCGGCACCCGGGCGCGCCGGGGACGCGGCTAGAAAGGATCGCCCGTCATTGGTTGCGCCCGTCGCGGACATAGGCTCGCCGGACGGATTTCGCTATAGTGGCTCCGGCTAGTTCCGCCGGAACCGCAACCTGATGATTTCTCGCCTCGAGCAGCTCTGCCTCGACAAGGGCTTGAAGATGACCGAGCAGCGCCGGATCATTGCCCGGGTGCTGTCGGATTCGGCTGACCACCCCGATGTCGAGCAGGTTTACCGGCGCGCGACCGAGATCGACCCGCGCATCAGCATCGCCACCGTCTACCGCACCGTGCGCCTGTTCGAGGAGGCGAACATCCTCGCCCGCCACGATTTCGGCGACGGCCGCGCTCGCTATGAAGAGATGCCGACACCGCATCACGACCACCTGATCGACCTGAACACCGGCCGAGTCATCGAGTTTCGCAACGAGGAGATCGAAAAACTGCAACATTTTGTTGCTGAACAATTGGGGTATGAGCTGGTCGGACACCGCCTCGAACTGTACGCGGTGGCGCGGGGCGGCAAGCGTAAACGTGAGTAATGCCCGAATGACGGGATCGCCTTTGCCCGACAACAGCACCAGCGGCCGCGTCGCGTGATCGCCGGAACCGGCGCCCATCCGGCAACGCCGTCGCTCGATCCAATGGCGCTCGACCGCCCCGGCCCGACGCGGCCGTGTGCGATCGTCGATATCGCCAGCGGGGCGCTGCAGGTGCGACTCGCCGAATCGGACGCCGACATCGATGCCGTACAAGCGCTGCGCTACCGCATTTTCTACGAGACGATGGGCGCGCGCCCGCTGCCGGGAAAAGCAAAGCCGCACCGCGACAGCGACCTGTTCGACGAGAATTGTGACCACCTGATGGTGCTGGACCATGGCCGCCGTGCCGGCGTGGCGGCGGTTGTCGGCACTTATCGCCTGATCCGGCGCGAGGCCGCGGCGCGGTGCGGCCGATTCTATTCGGCCGCGGAGTACGACATCGCGCGGCTGACCGCTTTTCCCGGCCAGATCCTCGAACTCGGCCGCTCCTGCGTCGACCCCGCGTATCGCGCCCGAGGGGTCATGCCGCTGTTGTGGAGCGGCATCGCCGCTTACGTCTTCCACTACGACATCGCGCTGATGTTCGGCTGCGCCAGCCTGCCGGGCACCGATCCGGACGCGCTGGCGGTGCCGCTCTCCTATCTCCACTACCACCGCCTCGCGCCGCCGGCCTTGCGGCCGAAAGCCCTACCCGAGCGCTATGTCGAGATGCGCCGGGTCGCGCCCGACGCAGTCGATCCCGAGCGGACGCTCAAACTGCTGCCGCCGCTCATCAAAGGCTATCTGCGCCTGGGCGGCTTTGTCGGCGAGGGCGCGGTGATCGACGACCAGTTCAACACCACCGACGTTTGCGTTGTCGTCAAAACCGACCTCGTCGCCGAGAAATACTCGCGCCATTACGAGCGCCAATCCAAAGACCCGCTGGCGAAAGACCCGTTCGCCAAAGGGCCCGCGGCGGCAGATCATCCGGCGAAGGCCAATTGGGCAAGCTAGAGCGCATGGGCTCGACGACGCTCAGGGTCTGGCGGCTCGCGGTGTTCCTCGCCCTGACCTTGACGCTGATGCCGGTGCAAGCGGCGGGTATCGTGTTGCGGAGGCGGTGGGTGGCGCAGTTCCCGTGCTTCTACCACCGCCACGTCTGCCGGCTGCTCGGGCTCAAGGTTCGCCAAATCGGCCATCCGGTCAGCGCCCGCCCGGTGCTGTTTGTCTCCAACCACCTCGGCTACATCGATATCACGGTGCTCGGATCGCTGATCCCCGGCTCGTTCGTGGCCAAGAGCGAGGTTGCCGGCTGGCCTCTGGTCGGCTGGCTGGCGAAGCTGCAGCGCTCGGTGTTTGTCGACCGCCAGGTGCGGACCACCGCCCAGCAGCGCGACGCGATCGCCGAGCGGCTCGCCGCCAAGGATGCGCTGATCCTCTTTCCTGAAGGCACCAGCGGCGACGGCAACCACGTCCTGCCGTTCAAAAGCTCGCTGTTCAGCGTGGTCTTCAACAAGCCAACGGACGAGCCGATCACGGTGCAGCCGGTGTCGGTCGCCTATACCCGCCTCGACGGATTGCCGATCGGCCGCCGCCTGCGGCCGTTCTTCGCCTGGTACGGCGATATGAACCTGGGGTCGCATGCGTGGAACGTGCTCGGTCTCGGGACGGTCGAAATCGAAGTCGAATTCCATCCGCCGACGACCGTGGGGGAATGGGTGTCGCGCAAGGAGCTGTCGCAGTTCTGCTACGACCGCATCAGCAACGGCGTCGGCCGGCTGCTTTCCGGCCGCGGCGAGGCGCCGGCTGCCGCCCCGCGGCCGCAGCGCGAGCCGGTGGCGAGCGACTTTCCGGCGGCGGCGGTAAGCTGATGACCAAGCGGGTCTTCATCAAGACCTATGGCTGCCAGATGAACGTCTATGATTCGAGGCGCATGACCGAGCTCGTGGCGCCGCTCGGCTATGCCCCGTCGGATGAGGCGCGCGACGCCGACCTCGTCATCCTCAACACCTGCCACATCCGCGAGAAAGCTGCGGAAAAAGTGTTTTCCGAGCTCGGGAGCATCCGGCGCCTGAAGACCGCCAAAGAGCGCCGCGGCGAGCGGATGATCGTCGCGGTCGCCGGTTGCGTCGCCCAGGCCGAGGGAGCGGAGATCCTGCGCCGCGCACCGTTCGTCGACATGGTGTTCGGCCCGCAGACCTACCATCGCCTGCCCGAGATGATTGCACGCGCGACCCGCGCCGGCGGCGGCATCCTAGAGACCGATTTTCCCGCCGAGGCCAAATTCGATCACTTGCCCGAGACCCCCTCTGCGCCCGCGGTCAGCGCGCTGCTGTCGATCCAGGAGGGTTGCGACAAGTTCTGCACGTTCTGCGTCGTCCCCTACACGCGCGGCGCCGAGTTCTCCCGCCCGGCCGCGCAAGTGATCGCCGAGGCCGAGCGGCTGGTCGCGGCGGGAGCGCGCGAGATCACGCTCCTGGGCCAGAACGTCAACGCCTATCACGGTGCGGCCCCCGGCGGCGACGAGTGGGGCCTGGCCGACCTGCTGCGCGCGCTCGCCCGTCTCGCGGGGCTCGACCGGCTGCGCTACACGACATCGCACCCGCGCGATGTCGACGACGCCCTCATCGCCGCGCATCGCGACCTGCCCGAGCTGATGCCGATGTTGCATCTGCCGGTGCAAAGCGGTTCCGACCGCGTACTCGCGGCGATGAACCGGCGACACACCGCGGACGACTACCGCCGCACGGTCCGGAACTTGCGGCAAGCCCGTCCGGACCTCGCTCTGTCATCCGATTTCATTGTCGGCTACCCGGGAGAAAACGATTTGGATTTCCGCGCCACGCTCGACCTCGTCTCCGAGATCGGGTTCGCCCAGGCCTATTCGTTCAAATACTCGCCGCGGCCGGGGACGCCGGCCGCCGCCGAGAAGCAGCTCCCCGAACCGGTCAAGACCGAGCGGCTCGCTGCGTTGCAGGCGCTGATCCAGGAGCAGCAGCGCGCCTTCAACGACGCCTCGGTCGGGTCGGTGATGCCGGTATTGTTCGAAAAGCCGGGCCGGCATGAGGGGCAACTGGTCGGCCGCAGCCCCTATCTTCAGCCCGTCCACGCCGATGCGCCGCCGGATCGGATCGGCGCGATCCTGCCGGTCCGCATCGTCGGAGTGCGGTCGAACAGCCTCACCGGGATCATCGACGACACCGTCGCGGAAGCGGCGCAATGAGCGTCGTCTCGCCCGATTTAACCCCGGACGCGCGCAGCCAGCTCGAATTCGACGACAATTTGCTGCTGCCCTTGCTCTACGGCGAGCGCGACGCGTTTCTCGACCAGATCGAGCGCCAGCTCGGCGTCGCGCTGGTGCCGCGCGGCAACCGGCTGGCGGTCTCCGGTACGGCCTCGGCGACCGAGATTGCCCGCATCGCGCTGTCGCATC
The DNA here is from genome assembly GCA_038228485.1 of Alphaproteobacteria bacterium. GTDB lineage: Bacteria > Pseudomonadota > Alphaproteobacteria > ATCC43930 > CGMCC-115725 > DATARH01. The sequence goes on along the minus strand of JBBRPG010000034.1, from coordinate 15,236 downwards.
TCTACGAGCGGCTGAAGCAGGGCCACGAGGTCGATGCCGCGGCGGTCGATGCGGCGGTGCGCTTTGCCCAGACCGAGCGCGACGACAAGAATTTGAGCCTCTGGCGCGAGGATTCCGGCTTTCGCACCCGCAAGCGCCGCATTGCCGCCCGCTCGGCGGCGCAGGCGCTTTACGTCAAGGCGATGCGCGAGCACGAGCTGGTGTTCGGCCTCGGGCCCGCCGGCACCGGCAAGACCTATCACGCGGTCGCCGCCGCGGTCGACCTGCTGATGACCGGCCGGGACGAGCGGATCATCCTGTCGCGCCCGGCGGTCGAGGCCGGCGAGCGGCTTGGCTTCCTGCCCGGCGATCTGCGCGAGAAGGTCGATCCTTATCTGCGCCCGATTTTCGACGCGCTCAACGACATGCTGCCCGCCGACCAGCTCGGCAAGCGGATGGGCACCGGCGAAATCGAGGTCGCGCCGCTCGCCTTCATGCGCGGCCGCACCCTGGCGCGGGCGTTCGTGATCCTCGACGAGGCGCAGAACACGACCCCGGTGCAGATGAAGATGTTCCTGACCCGGCTCGGCGAGGGCTCGCGCATGGTGGTGACCGGCGACCCCACCCAGGTCGATCTGCCGCCGACGGTGCGCTCGGGGCTCGCCGACGCGCTCGAGGCGGTCGACGGGATCGACGGCGTCTCGGTCATCCGCTTCACCGAAAAGGACGTGGTGCGGCATCCGCTCGTCGCCCGCATCGTCGGCGCCTACGAAGCGCGCGACCGCGCCGGCAAGGCGAAGTGAGCGCCACCGCCGAGCTTGCGGTCGAGGTGTCGGCGCCCTGCCCCGCCTGGCAGCGCGATTGCCCCGAGGCATCGGCCCTGGCCGGTCAGGCGGCGCGGTTGGCGCTTGCTAGATGCGACGCGCCGCCGGCCGCGATCGTCGACATAACCCTTGCCGACGACGACACGCAGCAGGCGCTCAACAGGACCTGGCGCGGCAAGGACGGGCCGACCAACGTGCTTGCCTTTTCTGCCGCCGATCCGGCGAGCCTGGTGCCTGCCGGCGCGCCCCTTTTGCTGGGCGATGTCGTGCTCGCCTTTGAGACGGTACGGCGCGAAGCGGCCGAGCAGCAAAAGCCGCTAGCCGACCACCTGCGCCACCTCGTCGTGCACGGCGTTCTCCACCTCCTCGGCTACGACCATGCCGAGCCGGCCGCCGCCGCGGCGATGGAGGCGCGTGAAATCGCGATCCTCGCCGAACTGGGAGTGCCGAACCCGTATCGTGATACTATTTAGAGCCTAATAGCCAAACGGACCTTCACCCAAACGGACCTTCACATCGATGAGCGACGCCGAGCCGCCCAGTAGCGACGGCCAGTCCGAACACCATGGTTCCATTGCGCGGCTGCGCCTTTTGCTGAGGCACGTCTGGCGCACCCGCGATCAGCGCGAAACCATCGATGCGATGATCGCCGAGGAACCGGGCGACGACGAGGAGAGCCCGATCACGCCGCAGGAACGGCTGTTGATCGGCAACGTCCTCAAGGTTCACGACCGCACCGCCATCGACGTGATGGTGCAGCGGGTCGATATAGTCGCCTTCGATATCGAACGGCCGTTTCCCGAGCTGGTAAAGCTGCTAATCGAGCATGGCCACTCGCGCATCCCGGTCTACCGCGAGACCCTCGACGAGGTGATCGGCTTTATCCACGTCAAGGACATCCTGTCGCCGGTCGCCGACCGCCGCCCGGTCAAGCTCGCGCCGATGCTACGCAAAGTGCTGGTGGTCGCACCGTCGCTGCCGGTGTTCGACCTGCTCGTGCAGATGCGTCAGACCCGGACCCACATCGCGATGGTGGTCGACGAGTTCGGCGGCATCGACGGGCTGGTGACGATCGAGGATCTGATCGAGGAGATCGTCGGCGAGATCGAGGACGAGCACGATGTGGACGAGACCCCGTCCATGATCGCACGGCCCGACGGCACGGTCACCGCCGACGGGCGCCTGCCGATAGAGACGCTCGAAGAGCATTACGGCGCCAGCCTGCGCCACAATGGCGACCAGGAGGACGTCGATACGCTTGGCGGCCTGGTGTTCACGCTGGCCGGCCGCGTACCGCGCCGCGGCGAGATCATCCCGCATCCGAGCGGCATCGAGTTCGAGGTGCTCGACGCCGACCCGCGCCGGGTTCGCCGCCTGCGGGTGCGCGGGTTGCCGGCCGCAAAGGGAAACGGCGTCGGCAACGGCAAGAGCGCCGGCAATGTCTGAGGTCGAGGCTGCCGCTCTGCGGGTGCGGCCGGGGGCGCGGATGGTGACGCCGCTGTGCCGCCTGGCGCAGGAGCTCGCGAGCCTGACCGGCTGGCGCCGCTATGGCGTGGCGCTGGTCTTGGGCGCCCTGCTCGCCGCCGCGCTGCCGCCGGTCGACATCACGCCGCTCGCCTTCGTTGTCTTCCCGCTGCTGCTGTGGCTCGACGACGGCAGCGCGACGCCGTGGGCTTCCGCGCGGCTCGGCTATGTTTTCGGCCTCGGCTCTTTCGTTGCCGGCCTGTATTGGATCGCCGCGGCCCTGTTTGTCGACCTCGCCCGGTTCTGGTGGGCCCTGCCGTTCGCGGCGCTGGGGCTGCCAGCCATGTTTGCTGTGTATATCGCCGTGGCGATGGGGGTGGCGGGGCTGGCAAAGAGCCGGTTGAAGGCATCGGGATTGGCCCGCATCTGCGCCTTTGCGGTGCTGTGGGCGGGCGCCGAGTGGCTGCGCGGACATCTCTTCACCGGGCTGCCGTGGAACCTGGTCGGCTATGTCTGGGCCGGCGGCTTTCCCGGCGCGCTGGCGGTGCTGCAGGCCACCGCCTGGATCGGCATTTACGGGCTGAGTTTTGTCACCGTCCTCGCCGCTGCTTTGCCGGCGCTGTATGGCGCCCCGTCGCTGACCCCGGTCGGCGCGGTGCGACGGTTTGCCCCGGCGGTCGCGGCGGCGCTGCTGATCCTCCTTCCGGCGAGCGTCGGCGCGATACGGCTGAGCTTGCCCCCGGTGGCCGACACCGGCGTCTGGCTGCGCCTGGTGCAGCCCTCGATCGCGCAGACCAGCAAATGGGACCCGGCAGCGGCCGAAGCCAACTTCCACCGTCTCACCGAGCTCAGCGCTGCACCTGCGGCGCACAAGCTCGCCGCGGTGATCTGGCCGGAGGCGGCGGCCACCTTTCTGCTCGAGCGCGACGCCGCCCACCGCACCGCGCTCGCCGCGGTTGCGCCGGAGGGCGGCTATGTCATCACCGGCGCGCTGCGCGGCCCGCCACCGCCGCGCCCGGTCGACCAAATCTGGAACAGCATCGATATCGTCGACGGTTCGGCAAAAATCCTCGGCCGGTACGACAAAGCGCATTTGGTGCCGTTTGGCGAATACATGCCGTGGGGCGAATGGCTGCCGTTCAAGAAGCTGACCCCGGGCGCGATCGACATCAGCCCCGGTCCCGGCCCGCAGACGGTGTCGATGCCGGGTCTGCCGCCGTTCGCGCCGCTGATCTGCTACGAGGCGATCTTCCCCGGAGCGGTCGTCGACGAGCACCAGCGTCCCTCGTGGATCCTCAACGTGTCGAACGACGCCTGGTACGGGCGCAGCTCCGGCCCCTACCAGCATTTCGCGATGGCCCGCACCCGCGCGGTCGAAGAGGGGCTGCCGCTGGTTCGCGTCGCCAATAACGGCATCACCGGAGTCGTCGACGCGACGGGCCGCGTTCTCGCGCACACCAACCTGGATGCGGTCGGCTATGCCGATGTCGCCCTGCCGGCCGCCGGCCGACCGACCCTCTACAGCATCGCCGGCGACTGGGTTTTCTGGGGGCTCCTGCTGATCGGCGCAGCGCTGGCCGTCGGCCCCGCCGCCTGGCGTCGGCCGACAGGATAGCGCGCATACCCCTGTAGGCGGCAATCGGTTGACCGCCTACAATCGTATGATCTATCAAACTCGCCTCAACGGTAGGCGAGAGCACTTTGGCGGCAACCACAAGAGTACCCCGGCGACCGGGCAGGCAGAAATCGGATCGGCCGCATCCGACCGATGTGCATGTCGGCTCGCGCGTGCGGCTGCGGCGCAACATGATGGGGCTCAGCCAGGAAAAGCTCGGCGAGGCGATCGGCCTCACCTTTCAGCAGGTTCAGAAATACGAGCGCGGCGCCAACCGGATCGGCGCCAGCCGCCTCCACGAATTGAGCCAGGTGCTCGACGTGCCGGTCGACTTCTTTTACGACGAGCGGGATCCGGTTCGCGCGCCGGCAATTCCCACCGGCTTCGAGGAACCGGCGCAGGAAGGGTTCGAGACCGATCTGCTGCGCCGCCGCGAGACCCGCGAGCTTGTCGGCGCCTATTACCAGATCGACGATCAGGCGGTGCGCCGCCGGCTGTTCGACCTGGCAAAGGCCCTCGCCAGCGGCAGCGACGCGGGCTAGCGAACCCGAATTTCATCCCGGCTTCATCCGGCTCGGCGCAAGATCGGACTTGACGGCTGCCGGTCTAAATTCGACAACGACGCGCCGGCGCCGGGCGTGCGGCCCTTATTTAATTTGGGGGACGGTCTTTTGCACACGAACAAGCGCGACTTTGTGTTCACCAGCGAATCCGTGTCCGAGGGGCACCCGGACAAGATTTGCGACCGGATCTCCGACGCCATCGTCGATACCTACCTAACCGCCGACCCGCAATCCCGTTGCGGGGTCGAGACCCTGGTCACCACCAATCGCGTCGTCCTCGCCGGCGAGACCCGCGGCCCGAAATCGATCACCGGCGATCAGCTGATCCAGGTCGCCCGCAAGGCGATCCGCGAGATCGGCTACGAACAGGACAATTTTCACTGGCAGCATGCCGACGTGTCCTGCCACATCCATAACCAGTCGGTCGACATCGCCCAGGGCGTCGACGCCGCGGGCAACAAGGACGAGGGTGCCGGCGACCAGGGCATGATGTTCGGCTTTGCCTGCGACGACACGCCCGACCTGATGCCGGCCCCGATCTATTATTCGCACAAGATCCTGCGCGCGCTGTCGGAAGCGCGGCACGCCGGCAAGACGCCGCTGCTCGGCCCCGATTCGAAAAGCCAGGTGACGCTGCAATACGTCAACGGCAAGCCCGAGAAGGTGGCCAAGCTCGTCGTCTCGATCCAGCACGCCGACCAGATCGACGACAAGCAGGTGCGCGAGATCGTGCGCCCCTACGTGGCCTCGTCGTTGCCCGACGGGTGGATGTGCGACGAGGACAATTTCCTCGTCAACCCGACCGGCCGCTTCGTGATCGGCGGGCCCGACGGTGACGCCGGCGTCACCGGGCGCAAGATTATCGTCGACACCTACGGCGGCTTCGCGCCGCACGGCGGCGGCGCGTTCTCGGGCAAGGACCCGACCAAGGTCGACCGCTCGGCGGCCTACGCCGCGCGCTACCTCGCCAAGAACGTCGTCGCGTCGGGTCTGGCGAAAGCCTGCACGATCCAGGTCGCCTATGCGATCGGGGTGGCGAAGCCGCTGTCGTTCTACGTCGAGACCGGCGGTGGCGACCTTGACGAGGACAAGCTGGCGAAGGTGCTCAACGAGCTGATGGATTTGTCGCCGCGCGGCATCCGCACCCATCTCGGCCTCAACAAGCCGATCTACACGCGGACATCCTCCTACGGCCATTTCGGCCGCGAACCCGAGACGAATGGCGGCTTCTCCTGGGAGCGGACCGACCTCGCCGACCAGTTGCGGCGCGCTTTCTAGGAAGGCGTGAGCGAACCGCCGCACCCTCCCCGCGAGCTGTTCTACGGGCGCCGGCGCGGCCGGCCGCTGCGCGTCGGCCAGGCCGAGCGCAAGACCGCGTTGCTGCCGCGGCTGGCGTTTGCGCCGCCGGAAAGCGGCGCATTCGACCCGACCGCCTTGTTTTCCACCGCACCGCACGAAATCTGGCTCGAAATCGGCTTTGGCGGCGGCGAGCATCTCGCCGAGCAGGCCGAGCGCCATCCCGAGATCGGCTTTATCGGCTGCGAGGTGTTCGAGAACGGCGTCGTCAAGCTGTTAGGGGAGATCGAGCGGCGCGGGCTGGCCAATGTCCGGATGCTTCCCGACGATGCACGGCCGTTGCTCGCCGCCTTGCCGCCTCGCTCGATCGGCCGGGTGTTCATCCTGTTTCCCGATCCCTGGCCAAAGGCGCGACACCATAAGCGGCGGCTGGTCGCGCCGGCGACGCTCGATCGCCTCGCCGAGATCATGACCGACGGCGGCGAATTGCGCCTTGCCACCGACGATCCCTCCTACCTCGCCTGGATGCTGGAGCATGTGACCGCCCATCCGGCCTTTGCCTGGACCGCGCGCCGGCCTGCCGATTGGCGCGGGCGCCCGGCCGACTGGCCGGCCACGCGCTACGAGGCCAAGGCCGGCAAAGCCGGCCGCGCTCCCGCCTTCCTGCGGTTCGAGAGGCGGCCGCGGAAGTGAGTAAATCCCGGCAATACCCTTGCCAGCGGCGAGGGTTTTTCCTATATAGAACGCAATATAAAGTCCCATATGGTCCGGTAATCGGATCGGTTTCGCGGAGTGGGCCGGCGGCCCACTTTTTATTTGCGCGTCAGCGTTCATAGGACACACCGTTTGCCGAGCAGCGTCCCAACGACCCCTAGCGCCATCGTCCCGATCATCGAGCCTTCGCTTGAGGCAATGGGCTACCGTCTGGTGCGGGTCGCTTTTTTGGGCGCCCGCCGCGACACCTTGCAGATCATGGCCGAGCGGCTCGACGAGGTGCCGATGACGGTCGACGACTGCACCCAGATCAGCCGCTCGGTCTCGGCCCTGCTCGACGTCGCCGATCCGATCGCCGAGGCTTATATGCTCGAGGTCAGCTCCCCCGGCATCGACCGGCCGCTGGTTCGTCCGGAGGATTACGACCGCTTCGCCGGGTTCGAGGCGCGCATCGAATTGAGCGAGCCGGTCGAAGGCCGCAAGCGCTTTCGCGGCCGGCTGCTCGGCCGCGCCCCCGACGCGGCAGACCATGTCCGCATGATCGCCGAGATCGGCGAGGTGCAGCTGCCGCTGGCGGCCATCGCCAAGGCAAAGCTGGTTCTGACCGACGATCTGCTCGCCGCCTATCGTCCTGCCCAAATCCACTGACGCCGCAGCTACCGACCGCCACAGCTATCGATCGACTGGGAAACCGAATGGAAAGCACCCTCACCTACGCCCGCCCCGAATTGCTGCAGGTCGCCGACACCGTCGCGCGCGACAAGGGCATCGACAAGGACGAGGTCCTTGAGGCGATGGAGCAGGCAATCCAGAAGGCCGGCCGCTCGAAATACGGGCAGGAATACGACATCCGCGCCGAGATCGACCGGCGCAGCGGCGAAATTCGCCTGCTGCGCTTCCGGGAGGTGGTCGAGACGGTCGAGAACGAGGCGACCCATATGCCGCTCGCCGCGGCGAAACGGCTCAACCCCGAGGCCGAGATCGGCGACTTCATCACCGACCCGCTGCCGCCCATCGATTTCGGCCGCATCGCCGCGCAGACGGCGAAGCAGGTCATCGTCCAGAAAGTGCGCGACGCCGAGCGGCAGCGCCAATTCGCCGAGTTCAAGGACCGTGTCGGCGAAATCGTCAACGGTCTCGTCAAGCGGGTCGAGTTCGGCAATGTCGTGGTCGACCTGGGCCGTGCGGAGGCGATGCTGCGCCGCGACGAGCTGCTGCCGCGCGAGAGCTTCCGCCAGGGCGAGCGGGTGCGCGCCTATATCTACGATGTGCGCCCGGAGCCGCGCGGCCCGCAGATTTTCCTCTCGCGCACGCATCCGCAATACATGGCCAAGCTGTTCGCGCAGGAAGTGCCGGAGATTTACGACGGCATCATCGAGATCAAGGCGGTGGCGCGCGATCCGGGCAGCCGCGCCAAGATCGCGGTCATCTCGCGCGACAGCGGCATCGACCCGGTCGGCGCCTGCGTCGGCATGCGCGGCAGCCGCGTCCAGGCGGTGGTCGGCGAGCTGCAGGGCGAGAAGATCGACATCATACCCTGGTCGCAGGACCCGGCGACTTTCGTCGTCAACGGCTTGGCGCCGGCCGAAGTCACCAAGGTGGTGATGGACGAGGACCAGCGCCGCATCGAGGTCGTGGTGCCCGACGACCAGCTCAGCCTGGCGATCGGCCGGCGCGGGCAGAATGTGCGCCTCGCTTCGCAGCTCACCGGCTGGGACATCGACATCCTCACCGAGGCCGAGGAATCGGAGCGGCGCACCGAGGAGTTCCGCGTCCGCAGCCAGCTGTTCATCGACGCGCTCGACATCGACGACGTGATCGCCCACCTGCTGGTGACCGAAGGGTTCGGCACGCTGGAAGAAGTCGCCTATGTCGCGCTCGAAGACCTCGCCGGGATCGAGGGTTTCGACACCGACGTTGCGACCGAGCTGCAGGCCCGCGCCCGCGCGGCGCTCGAGCGCCGCGATACCGAATACCAAGCGCGCTACAGCGAACTCGGGGTCGCCGAGGATTTGGTCGCGCTCCAGGGCCTCAACCCCGGCGTGCTGGTGACGCTGGGCGAAAAGGGCGTGAAGACGCTCGACGACTTTGCCGATCTGGCCGGCGACGAGCTCTTGGAAATCCTCGCCGCCTCGGACAAGGGGGGCGCCACCCTCGACGTTGACGAGGCCAACGCACTGATCATGGCGGCGCGCGAGCAGCTCGGCTGGTTCGCGGCTGAAGAAACAGCCCCGGCGGAGAAGGAGTAGCCGCCACGGCCGCAACGAAACTCGCCCTTGCGGAGACCGAGCCGGAGGACCCGCAGCGCCGCTGCATCGTCACCGGCGAAATCCACGACCGCAGCGCATTGTTGCGCTGCGTCGTCGGCCCCGACGGCAGCATCGTGCCCGATGTCGAGGCGCGCTTGCCCGGACGGGGTTTGTGGTTGCTGACCCGGCGCGATATAGTGGAGCGAGCGGTGGCGAAGCGGCTGTTTGCGCGGGCGGCGCGCCGGCCGGTGACTGTGCCGCCGGAGCTAGCCGACCGCATCGAGGGACTGTTGGCGCGGCGCTGCTGCGAAGCGCTGGGCTTGGCGCGGCGTGCAGGGCTCGCCGTCGCCGGATTCGAGCGGGTCGGCGAAGCGGTGCGGCGAGGCGAGGTTGCGTTGTTGCTGTTCGCCCGCGACAGCGCCCAAGCAGGGCGTCGCCGGCTGTCGGCGTTGGGACGCGGGGTTGCGACCGCGGACACGCTTGAGGCCGATGAGTTGAGCGGCGCTTTCGGGCGCGAGAGGGTGGCGTTTGTAGCCGTCGGGCCGGGCAAGCTGTGCTCTCGGCTGCGACGCGATATCGAGAGGCTGGCCGGGTTCCGAACGGCGAGCGTCACGAACGAGACGGATACCGCTCCGGCCGGGCCGGGGCAGCAGGATGGTGGTACAAAAACGCATGAGTGACGTAGACCAAGAGCAAAAGCGGCCGTCGCTGACCCTGCGAACGGGCACGCTCGGACTGAACCGGCCGGCCGAGTCCGGCCAGGTCAAGCAGAGCTTTTCGCACGGGCGCTCGAAGGTCGTCGCGGTCGAAGTCCGCAAGAAGCGCCTTGTCCTTCCCGGCGCGGCTCCGGAAGCGCCGAAGGCGGAGGCCGCCGCCGCGCCTGCGGTCGCTCGCGCGCCGCTGACCGCTCCTGCCCCGGCCGCGCCTGCCGAACGGGAACAGGGCCGCCGTGTCGTCCCGATGCCGCGCTCGCTTACCGCCGACGAGCGGGCCGGGCGGTTGCGCGCCGTCCAGGACGCACAGAAAGCCGATGTCGAGGCGCGGTACCGCGCGGCCATCGTCGAGGAAGAAACGCGCCGCGAGCAAGAAATCCGCGCCGCCGAAGAAGCACAACGCCAGGCGGCCGAGGAAGCTCGCCGCAAGGTCGAGGTGGAAGAGTCGCGCAAGCGCGACGACGAGGAGTCTCGACAGCGCTCGGCTGGCGAGGAAGCCCGCCGCAAGGAAGAAGAATCCCGCCGCGAGGTCGCCGAGCGCGCCGGCAAGGCGGCGGAGGCGAAATTCGCCGCTCTCGCCGCGGTCGGCAAGGTCGCGATGCCCGCCGAGGAGGAAGAGGAAAGCGCCGCTGCGCTGCGCCGCGGCCGTCCCGACGCCCGGCGTCCGGCAACCCCGGTCCGCCGGGACGAACGGCGCCGCGGCGGCGGCAAGATCACCATTACCCGGGCGCTTTCCGACGAGGACGAGCGCACGCGCAGCGAGGCCTCGCGCCGTCGCGCCCGCGAGCGCGAGCGCATGCGGATGCACGGCGACGATCAGCCCAAGATCGTGCGCGAAGTCATCATCCCCGAGACGATCACCGTGCAGGAACTCGCCAACCGCATGGCCGAGCGCGGGGTTGATGTCGTCAAGTCGCTGATGCGCATGGGCGTCATGGCGACGGTCAACCAGACGATCGACGCCGATACCGCCGAGCTGGTGGTCACCGAGTTCGGTCACAGGCTGCGCCGGGTCGCCGAGTCCGATGTCGAGATCGGCATGCGCGGCGAGGCTGACGCCCCCGAAATGCTCGAGCCGCGGGCTCCGGTCGTGACCGTGATGGGGCATGTCGACCACGGCAAGACCTCGCTGCTCGACGCGCTGCGCGAGACCGATGTCGTCAGCGGCGAGGCCGGCGGCATCACCCAGCATATCGGCGCCTACCGCGTCACCCTGAAGGGCGGCAAGCAGATCACCTTTATCGACACGCCGGGCCATCAGGCGTTCACCGCGATGCGCGCCCGCGGCGCCAATGCGACCGACATCGTCGTGCTGGTGGTCGCCGCCGACGACGGCATCATGGAGCAGACGGTCGAGGCGATCCGCCACGCCAAGGCGGCGCAGGTGCCGATCATCGTGGCGATCAATAAGATCGACCGCGCCGATGCGAAACCCGAGCGGGTGCGGCAGGAATTGCTGCAGCACGAGCTCGTCGTCGAGGAGCTCGGCGGCGAAGTGCTCGATGTCGAGGTCTCGGCGCTGAAGAAGACCAACCTCGACAAGCTCGAGGAAGCGATCCTGCTGCAAGCCGAGCTGCTCGACCTCAAGGCCAACCCCAAGCGGCCAGCCGAAGGCGTCGTGCTCGAGGCGCAGATCGAGCGCGGCCGCGGGGCCATCGCCACCGTGCTGATCCAGCGCGGCACGCTGAAGATCGGCGACATCTTCGTCTCCGGCAGCATTTGGGGCCGCGTGCGCGCCCTCGTCGACGATCGCGGCCAGAACCAGCGCGAGGTCGGCCCGTCCACCCCGGTCGAAGTGCTGGGGCTCAACGCCACCCCGATGGCGGGCGACGATTTCGTCGTGGTCGACAGCGAAGGCCAAGCGCGTGAGATCGGCGAATTCCGCGAGCGCCGCCGCCGCGAGCTGTCCGATACCGCAAGCGGCCGCGGCACCCTCGAGGAAATGTTCTCGCAGATCACCGCGGGCACCGCCAAGGAGCTGCCGATCGTCATCAAGGGCGACGTTCAGGGCTCGGTCGAGGCGATCAACGGCTCGCTCGAAAAGCTGTCGACCGGCGAAGTGGCGGTCCGCATCCTCCATTCCGGCGTCGGCGGCATCAACGAAAGCGACGTGATCCTCGCCAAGGCGACCGGGGCGTTCATCGTCGGCTTCAATGTCCGCGCCAATCCGGCGGCGCGCGACCTGGCGCGACGTGACGGGGTCGAGATTCGCTATTACTCGATCATCTACGATCTGATCGACGAGATTCGCAACGCGCTGTCGGGCATGCTGGCGCCGACGCTGCGCGAACGCTTCCTCGGCAACGCCTCGATCCGCGAGGTGTTCAACATCACCCGGGTCGGCAAGGTCGCCGGTTGCATGGTGACGGACGGAGTCGTGCGCCGCGGCGCCAAGGTACGGCTGCTGCGCGACAACGTCGTGATCCATGAAGGCAGCCTCAAGACCTTGAAGCGCTTCAAGGACGAAGTCCGCGAAGTGCGCGACGGCTACGAGTGCGGCATGGCGTTCGAGAACTACGAAAACGTCCAGGTCGGCGACGTCATCGAGTGCTTCGAGATCGAGGAAATCGCCCGCGTGCTTTAGCGGCCGGTATGCCAAAACGCCGCGCTTACGAAGACGACAACGCAGCTTCCGGACAGCGCAGCCAGCGGCAGCTGCGTGTCGGCGAGGAGCTGCGCCACGCGCTCGCCCGGCTGCTGCGCCCCGGCGAGCTGCGCGACCCGGCGCTGCATGACGCCAACGTCACGGTGACGGAAGTGCAGGTCAGCCCCGATCTGCGCAGCGCTACCGCGTTCGTGATGCCGCTTGGCGGCGCCAATGCGGCCGAAATCATTGCCGGCCTGCGCCGCAGCACGCCGTATCTCAAAGGCCGGGTCGCCCACGCGGTAAGGCTGCGACGGGTTCCGAACCTCGCCTTCGCGCTCGACGTTGCTTTCGACCGCGCCGACCGCATTGCCGCGATCCTGCACAGCGAAGCAGTCGAGCGCGATCTGCAAAAAGACGATGAGTGAACGCCGCCACGGCTGGGTCGTCATCGACAAGCCCGCCGGCATCACCTCGAGCCGGGTCGTCGAGCGGGTGCGCCGCGCTGCCGGGATCAAGGCCGGACATGCCGGCACGCTCGATCCGCTGGCAACGGGGATACTGCCGGTGGCGCTCGGCGAGGCGACCAAGACCGTACGTTTTCTCAGCAAGGCAACCAAGCGCTACAGCTTCAGCATCCGCTGGGGCCTGGCAACCGACACTGACGACATCGAGGGTGAAGTCACCGCCGAGAACCCGGTGCGCCCGGTGCGGAACGCGATCGAGGCCGCATTGCCGGGCTTTACCGGCGCGATCTCGCAGCGCCCGCCGGCCTACTCGGCGATCAAAGTCGCCGGGCGCCGCGCCTATGCCCTCGCCCGTGCCGGCAGCCCGCCGCTTCTCGCCGAGCGCCCGGTCGATGTCCACGAGCTGCGCCTCGCCGCCCTCCCCGACCGCGACCACGCCGACTTTACCGCCACCGTCGGCGAAGGCACCTATATCCGTTCGCTTGCCCGCGACCTTGCCGAGGCGCTCGGCACGGTCGGCCATATCGTCGCGCTGCGCCGGCTCGCGGTCGGGCGGTTCGGCGAAGCCCAAGCAATTTCGCTGGATTTGGCGACCACCCTTGGGCATAGTCTGTTTGCTTCCGGGCATTTACTGCCGATCGAAGCCGCGCTGGACGACATCCCGGCCCTGGCTTTGACGGCAGACGAGGCCGCCCGACTTCGCCACGGCCAGCCGATTGTACTGGCCGGCCCCCGTGAAGGTGCCTGCCTCGACCAGCTTGACGACGGCACGATCGTCGGTGCGCGACACGAACAGCTTTTGATCGGGCTGGCGCGGATCGAAAACGGGCTTCTTCGGCCGGTGCGCATGATCAATTGTTGAAGGGATAGCCCGATGTCGATTACGCCTGAGCGCAAACAGACGGTTATTGGCGAATACGCCGTTAAAACCGGCGACACCGGTTCGCCCGAGGTTCAGGTCGCGATCCTGTCCGAACGGATCCGCAATCTGACCGACCACCTCGGCACGCACAAAAAGGACTTTCACTCGCGGCGCGGCCTGTTGGTCATGGTCGGTCAACGCCGGCGCCTGTTGGACTACCTCAAGCGATCCGACGCGTCACGATACGAGACGCTGATCGGGCGCCTCGGGCTGCGGCGTTGACCTGTTGGTAAGACCGCCAAGCCCGCTCCCGGCAACGGGGCCAACCGCGACGCGGATGGCTCGCAAGGCCGGTTCATGAGTTGCACCATCGCAAAGCCGCAGCCCGGACAACGACTATTGGGCTGCACAAGAAACGCTGGCAGCGCGCGGGGGAATCCGCCTCCGCGAGCGCTGCCGCCTATGTTCGCAAAGGATGAACGATAATGTTTCAAGTTTACCGCAAGGAACTGATGTGGGGCGGCCGCCGCCTCGTGCTCGAGACGGGCAAGATCGCCCGCCAGGCTGACGGCGCGGTGCTCGCGACCTATGGCGAGACGACGGTGCTCTGCACCGCGGTCGCCGCCAAAACGGCAAAGGCGGGGCAGGATTTCTTTCCGCTGACCGTCAACTACCAGGAAAAGACCTTTGCCGCCGGCAAGATCCCCGGCGGCTTCTTCAAGCGCGAAGGCAGGCCGACCGAGAAAGAGGTGCTGACCTCGCGGCTGATCGACCGGCCGATCCGGCCGCTTTTCGTGGCGGGGTTCCGCAACGAGACGCAGGTCGTCTGCACCGTGTTAAGCCACGACCTGGAAAACGACCCCGACGTCGTCGCGATGGTCGGCGCCTCGGCGGCGCTGACGATCTCCGGCATCCCGTTCATGGGACCGATTGCCGGCGCGCGAGTTGGTTATATCGACGGCCAGTATGTGCTCAACCCGACCGCGGGCGATCTGGCGCGCTCGCAGCTCGACCTCATCCTTGCCGGCACGCAGGAAGGCGTGCTGATGGTCGAATCGGAAGCGCAGGAACTGACCGAAGAGGTGATGCTCGGCGCCGTGACCTTTGGTCACCAGGGCTTCCAGCCGGTCATCGACGCGATCATCGAATTGGCCGAGACCTGCGCCAAGGAGCCGTGGGCGATGGCCGACGCGCTGCCGGAAAAGGCCCAGATCGAAGCGAAATTGCGGGCGGAGATCAGCTCGTTGCTCGACGCCGCCTACAAGGAGCAGGGCAAACAGGAGCGCAGCAACCGCCTCGACGCCGCGAAACACCAGGCGGTGGCGCTGTTCCCTGACAACATCGCGCACGCCGAATTGGCGGCGAAGCTGTTCAAGGATTTGGAAAAAGACATCGTCCGCGGCGCGATCATCCGCGGCGAGCCGCGCATCGACGGGCGCGACACCAAGACGGTGCGGCCGATAACCGCCGAGGTCGGCATCCTGCCGCGTACCCATGGGTCGGCCCTGTTCACCCGGGGCGAGACCCAGGCGATCGTCGTCGCCACGCTGGGCACCGGCCAGGACGAGCAGATCATCGACGCGCTCGAAGGCGAGTACCGCCAGCATTTCATGCTGCACTACAACTTCCCGCCGTATTCGACCGGCGAAGCGGGCCGCATGGGGTCGCCGGGCCGGCGCGAGATCGGCCACGGCAAGCTCGCCTGGCGCGCGGTGCGGCCGATGCTGCCGACCAAGGAAGCGTTCCCCTACACGATCCGCGTCGTCTCGGAGATCACCGAGTCGAACGGCTCGTCGTCGATGGCCTCGGTCTGCGGCGCGTCGCTCGCGCTGATGGACGCGGGCGTGCCGCTGAAGCGGCCGACCGCGGGCATCGCGATGGGGTTGATCCTCGAAGGCGAGCGCTT
>JBBRPG010000033.1:0-26780 GCA_038228485.1 Alphaproteobacteria bacterium | reverse complement strand
CTGCCATTGCTCGGGGTTGGTGTCCTGCGCCTCGTCGATGAGGATGTGGTCCAGCCCGCCGTCGAGCTTGAACAGTACCCACGGCGCGATGCCGTCCTTGCGCAACAACTCCAGCGCCTTCAGCACCAGATCGTCGTAATCGAGCTCCGCATGCAGCCGCTTGCGCGAGTCGTAAGCATCGAGCAGCGCGTCGGCCAGCCGGATGAGGGCGACGGTGCCCTCGACGATGGTCAGACCGTTGCGGGCATCGAGAAAGTGCTTGCACCGCTCGGCTTCGATCCCGAGCACCCGGGCGAGGTCGACCGCCGTCTTCGTTATTCCCTTGGTGGGTACGTCCTTGCGGATCTCGCCTTTCTGGGTGAGGAACGCCGCGAGGTAGTCGAAGAGCATTGCCGCACGCCCCGCGGTTTCCGCACACCAACGGCCGACCAGCACGCCAAGTGGCTGATCGGTTTTCGCCGTGCCTTGTGCCAGCAAAGCGCACGCCCCCCGCAATGCGGGTAGATCGCCCGCGGCGCAGAATTCGGCGATAAGGCCTTCGTGGCTCGCGCCGGCCGGCACGCCGAGCGCCGCCTCGACCCGCGCCCGCAGCGCGGGTTCGCCGAGCCTCAATGCTTCGGCCAGCTTGCCGCGATCCTTGGCCAGCGCCGCCATCAGCTCGAAGAAGCGGTCTTCGACCAGATAGCGTGAGACCGTGGACAGCGCCGCGGCGAG
Source organism: Alphaproteobacteria bacterium (assembly GCA_038228485.1). Lineage (GTDB taxonomy): Bacteria > Pseudomonadota > Alphaproteobacteria > ATCC43930 > CGMCC-115725 > DATARH01. Next base: position 26,066 of record JBBRPG010000033.1, on the reverse strand, counting down.
GTCGGGCCGGCGTTCGGAGCGCGCCTCGGCGATGATCCGGGCGGCGGCGTCGCCCAGCGCCTCGGCGGCGCTGCGCTCGTCGATGACGGCGAATTCCGGCGGCACCGCGGCTTCCAGCGGAAACCGTCGCAGCAGCGACTGGCAGAAGGCGTGGATGGTCTCGATCTTGGCGCCGCCGGGGGCGTCGAGCACGCGGCTGAACAGCCGGCGCGCGGTTCTGATGTCGTCTTCGCTCGGGTAACGCCCGGTCAGCTTGACCAATTGCTGCGACAGCTCGCCACTCGGCATGGTTGTCCATTGGGCGAGCCGGTCGTTGAGCCGGTTCGCCATCTCCGCCGCCGCGGCGCGGGTAAAGGTCAGGCAGAGGATACGCGCCGGATCGGTGCCGGCCAGCATCAAGGTCAGCAGCCGCTCGGTCAGCACCTTGGTTTTGCCGGTGCCGGCCGAGGCGGCGACCCAGACCGAGGCGGCCGGGTCGAGGGCTTCGCGCTGCGCCAGGTCGGCGGCGGCGAGGGCGTCGCTCATGGCTCCCCCTCGCTTTCGCTCAGGCGTTCGAGGTGGAAATAGTCGGAGTAGCGCGGCTTCCATTTCTCCAGCGGAACCGGGCGGTAGGGCATCGCCGGGTCGTCGAATGCCGCGATATAGGCGCCGATCTCGGCCCGGACGCGTTCGATCAGTGCGCCCGGATCGTCTTCGCCCATCGGCAGGCGCGCGCCGGGTGGGTTGCCGCCGCGGAGCTGCCAATGCTCCAGCCCGGCAACGGCGCCGCGGACGCCGAAGCCGCCGGCCTGGGCGATGGCGCCCTCGAGCGGCAGCTGCACCGCGATCGCCGCCTCGATCTCATCGGGCTTGGGCACGCCGCCGGTCTTGTAGTCGATCAGCACCAGCCCGCCGTCGGCGAGACGGTCGACGCGGTCGGCAGTGGCGGTGATGGTGAAGGGTCCACCCGGGGCGGCAATAACAAGGCGACCCTTGTGCTCGCAAAGACTTTCGGCGAGCAAGGGGCGATAGGCCGTTTCCTCGGAAACGAACCAGCGGGCAATGCGCTCGAAGCGCGGCCACCAGAAGGCCCAGGCTCCCGGCCGCGACAGCAGCGCGGCAAAATGTATTTGCCCGATTTCGAGCAACGTGGCCTCGGCGTGCGCCGGCAGGCCGCGCGGGAAGCGGCGCACGAAATCGGCCAAGGTTTTGTGGATCGCATTGCCGAGGTCGGCGCGGTCGGGGTCGGCGTCGAGCGGTTCGAGGGCGCGCAGGCGGAGGATATAACGGGCGTAGATCGCGTAGGGGTCGCGCCGCCAAGTCTCGATCGCGGTCACCGGCAGCTCGCGCGGCCGGGCGGCGAGCGGGGGGCGCGGTTCGGCGCGGAGGATCGGCCGGCGCACGGCGGGCAGGTCACGGGTCAGGGCGGCGCCGGCAATTTCCGGGTCGGGGCCGAGCTTGCCGTCGAGCCCGACAGCGCGCAGCACCGCATCCAGCCGCAGCAGCCAGCGCGACGGCACGGTCGGCACTCCCTCGCGGCGGGCGGCGCGCGTCAGCGCGACTTCAGGGGCACCGATCGCCTGGGCGAAATCATGCGCGGCGATGCCGATCGCCCGCTCGGGCAGCGGGATGCCGAATTCAACCCGCATCTGCCGCGACATCCACGGGCCGTAGGCGACCGGGCTCGGCCAGGTGCCCTCGTTGAGTCCACCCAGGACGACGAGATCGGCCTGTTGCAGCCGCGCCTCGACGAGGCCCCAGATCGCCAAGCGCGGATGCCGTCCGTAAGTCGGCCGCACCACCGCGCCGCCGGCCAGCGCCTCGAACAAGGCTGGATAATGCCGGCCGGGGAGGGCTGGGAAATCGCGCGCCGCCTCGATCAGCTGGTGGCAGAAGGTGGCGGCGGCCTCGCCCGCCGCCTCGCGCCACAGCCGTGCGACACCGCTGTGCTCGTTGCTGGCCGCCAGGCGTTCGGCGGCGGCGATGTGCGCGCTCGCCAGCGCGACGATGCTGGTGTCCTCGGCGGCGATCAGGTCGGGCAAAGCGCCGAGGCAGGTTTCGAGCCGGTCGATAAAGCGGCGCAGCGCGGGGTCGCGGTCGCCGAGCGCATCGCGCAGTCCCTGAATGCCGGCCGCCGGCCGCGGCCCGCGGATCCTGCGTTCGAGACGGCGGGCGAGGTCGCGAAATTCCTCTGCCGCAAGCCCGCCCGCCGCCAGCGGATGCTTCAATGCCGCCAAGAGCTGCACTGGCGCGAGGCCGCTCTCGGCCATGTCGAGCACCAGCCGCAGGAACGCGCCGGGCGGGGTGCGGTTCAGCGGCAGGCCGGCGGAATCGTCGACGTCGATCTTCCAGCGGCGCAGCTCCGCGGCGACCCGGCGGGCCAGCTCGCGGTCGGGGGTAACCAGCGCCGCGGTCGCCCCCGGCTCCTCCAGCTTGCGGCGCAGCAGCAAGGCGATTGTCACCGCTTCGTCCTGCGGGCTGGTGCAATCGTAGCGGCTGAGGCCGGCGAGGGCCGCTTCCGGGACAGGTTCGAGATCGCGCCAGGCATCGGTCGCGATGGCCGGGCGCAAAGCCTCGGCGACGAGGTGCAGGCGCGGGTTCCGGGTGCTGTCGCCGGCGGTCTCCCAGTCTCGGACATCGTCCGCCGCGAGGCCGAGCGCCCGCAGCACTCCAGCCAACAGGTATTGCGGGTGCGCCGGGTCGGTAGCGATCATGTCCCACAATTCGGGTGAAGCGGGGCGGTCGAGACCCGGCAGGATTACCATGCCGGTGTCGAGCCCGGCGACGACGCCCAGCAATTCGGTGAGCGCCGGGATACCGCCGGTCAGCCCGGCGGCGATCACCGGCGCGCGCGGCGGGGTGCGCCGCCATTGCTCCGCCTGGCGGCGGAGCAGCAGGTTGCGCCGCTCCGCCGGGTCGAGCGCGCCTTCTTCGGCCAGGACACTCGGCCAGCGCCACGGCAGGATGTCGAGAAAGCGCAGCACCACCTGCCAGTGCTCGGCGAGGTCGAGCGGCGCGAGCTTGGCAAGATCGGTGAAATTCGCGCCTTCGGTCGCGGCGGCGTCGAGCAGCCGGGCGAGCGCCGCAGCCAGCGCCGCGGCCTGGCCGGGCAGCAGCTCGGTCTCGCCGGCTTGCCGGCTCCATTCGAGCACCAGGCGGGTCAATAGCAGGCGGCGGCGCAATTCGGGGATCGCTGGCGCAACCGCTAGCGTCTCGTCATTGACGACGCCCGTTTCCAACTCGTCGGGGTCGAGGTCGCCGATCGGCCGCATCCGCGGCAGCAGCAGCGGCGCACCGGGCTCGCTGCCTTCGCCGGTGAGGCGCAGAAACGCCTCGCGCAGGCTACGCGCCGCGCGCCTTGTCGGCAGCAGCACGGTCATCCGCGGCAGCCGCAGCGGATCGCCCCCCGCCAGCGCTACCAGCCCTCGCGCCAATGTCGCAAGGAACGGCCGATCGGGAGCGATGGTGAAAATATTAGGGCGCGCCGGCGGCACCGGCGTCTAGCTTTCGATCCGCATTTCGGCGAGGCGGGCGCGGGTTTCGGCAAGGCCCTCGGGGGTGCCGACGTGGAACCAGTCGCCGTCATGGACGATGGCGCCGAGGCGGCCGGCATCCTCGGCTCGGTCGTAGAGCCGCTTCAGCGAGAACACGGTGTCCTTGACCCCATCGAACAGCCGGTGGTGCAGGATCTGGATGCCGGCGTAGATGTAGGGCGCCACCTCGCGTTCGCCGCGGCGGCGGGGGTTGCCGAGCGGGTCGAGAAAATAATCGCCGCTGCCTTCATAGCCGATCGCCCAGACGGTGCGCTGCATGACCAGCGCCGCATCCATCCGCGTCGGATCGAAGGCGGCGGCGAGGCGGGTCAGCACGCCGACAAGCCCATCGAGCCACAGCACGTCGCTGTTCACCGCGAAGAAAAAATCATCGAGCAGCGGCAGCGCCTGCTTCACCCCGCCGCCGGTTTCGAGCAATTCGGTCTCGCGCGACAATTCGATGCGCGGATGGCTGCGCCGGGCGAGCTGGGCGGCGATCGCGTCGCCCATGTGATGCAGGTTGACGACGACCCGCTCGACGCCGGCCTCGGCGAGCCGGTCGATCGCGCGGTCGATCAGCGTGCGGCCGGCAATCTCAATGAGCGGCTTCGGCAGCTTATGGGTAATCGGGCGCAGCCGCGTGCCGCGCCCGGCGGCCAGCACCATCGCCGATTTCGGCCCTGGGTTCATAGTTACGTTCATCGTTCTCTTCACGCCGCGCTCCGCCGGCCGGGGATACGGCGGGAGGCCGGCGGCAGATGGCGGTCGATCCAAGCCTGGAGCTTATGCAAGACCGGCTCGCGTAAATCCGCTTCGAGCAGGCGCCAGACCCGCGGGATGTGGCCGAGATATTGCGACTTGCCGTCGCGCCGCCACAGGCGGGTAAAGATGCCGATGATCTTGGCGTTGCGCTGGGCGGCAAGGATCGCGGCGGAGCGGCGGAACCCGCCGCGGTCGATGTTAGGAAAGGCGGCGAGGTAGCGCTCGGTCATCGCGGCGCGAAGCGCAGCCGGCACGTCGCGTCGGGCGTCTTCGAGCAGCGACACCAGGTCGTAGCCGGCCGGCCCGGCCAGCGCGTCCTGAAAGTCGAGCAGGCCGCAGCGCTGCACACCGTCGCGGCCCGGCAGCAGCATCAGGTTGTCGACATGGTAGTCGCGCAGCACCAGGGTAGGTTCGGGCGGCACCGCCAGCGCCAGCGCCTCGCGCCACAGCGCGGAATATTCCTCGCGCAGCTCTTTGGATACCGGCGCCCCCAGCGTTTCCGGCGCATACCATTCGATCAGCAATGCCGCCTCGGCGAGCAACCGCTCCTCGTCGTAGGGCGGCAAGTCAGGCGGGGCGGTGACCGCGCGCTGCAGCGCCACCAGCGTGTCGACCGCCAGCGTATAAAGCTCGGCCTCATCGGCGCCGCGGGCGATGAGGCGAGTATAGGTGTCGTCGCCGAAATCCTCGATCAGCAACAGGCCAAGCTCGCGATCCTCGGCGAAAATTTCCGGGGCGCTGAGCCCGTGCCCGCGCAGCATGCCGGCCACCTGGACAAAGGGACGGACATCCTCCTGCGGCGGCGGCGCATCCATCAGCACCGCCCGGCGTTCGCCGTCGATGAGCCGGTAGTAGCGGCGGAACGAGGCATCGCCGGCGAGCATCGCCGGCTGTACCGCAGCCCAGCCTGCCGCACCGAGAAAATCGGCGATCGCCTGGATGCGCTCGGCCATTCAGGCCTCCACGCCCATGCCGGCAAGTCGCGCCGACCATTCTGAACTCCGGGTCAGCGTCGCGCGGCGCGAACCCGGCTCGGGGCCGAAATCAAGCGTGATGGCGAGCCGGCGTGCCGGCAACAGGCCGCCTAGCCGCTCGGGCCACTCGATCAGCGAGATGCTGTCGTGGAACGCATCCTCGATGCCCAGCTCCCAGGCCTCCTCGGTGGCGCGCAGGCGATAGAGGTCGAAATGCCACACCGTGCCGCCGGGCAGTTCGTAGGTCTGCACCAGGGTAAAGGTCGGGCTCGGCACCTCCTCCGGAGCCTTATCGGCGCCGGCGCGGGCGCGGAGGAAGGCGCGCGCGAAACACGTCTTGCCGGCGCCGAGTTCGCCCGATAGCGCGATGACGTCGCCTGGACGCGCAATCGCGGCGACGCGCGCCGCGAACGCGGCGGTGGCGGCTTCATCGGGCAGATCGACGGCGGTCATCGCTGCGGCCTTGTATCCCTGCCGGCGAGTCGGCGACAAGCGCGGAAATGCGGTAGTCTGCAACGCATGGAAACCGTTACGCACACCACCGATGTCGCGATCATCGGCGCCGGCCCGGTCGGGCTCTTTGCGGTGTTCGAATGCGGCATGCTGGAGATGCGCTGCCACGTCCTCGACGCGCTCGACGCGCCGGGTGGGCAATGCGCCGCGCTGTACCCGGAAAAGCCGATCTACGACATCCCCGGCTATCCGCGGATCGACGCGGCTATGCTGGTCGAACGGCTAGTCGAGCAGGCGGCGCCGTTCGCGCCGGCCTACCATCTCGGCCAGGCGGTGACGGCGCTCGACGCGGCGGCGGATGGTTTCGTCCTCACCACCGCGGCCGGGGTGAAAATATCGGCCCGCGCGGTGGTGATCGCTGCCGGCGGCGGCGCGTTCGGGCCGAATCGCCCGCCGCTTGCCGGCATCGAGGCGTTCGAGGGCAAGAGCGTTTTCTATCTGGTGCGACGGCGTGAAGACTTCCGCGGCAAGCGGGTAGTGATCGCCGGCGGCGGCGATTCGGCGGTCGATTGGGCGTTGTCGCTGAGCGAGCTGGCTGAGAGGGTCATGGTCGTGCACCGGCGCGCCAAGTTTCGCGCCGCTCCGCAATCGCTGGCCCGGCTGGAGCAGCTGGCCGAAACCGGCCGGGTCGAGTTGGTGACGCCCTGCCAGCTTGCCGGGCTCGAGGGCGAGGGCGGCCGATTGTCGGCGGTGGTCGTCGCCGACCTCGCCGGCGGCGAACGCCGTCTCGAGGCCGATTGCCTGCTGCCGTTCTTTGGCCTGGCGACCGATTTGGGACCGTTGGCGCGCTGGGGCCTTGCCTTTGACGATCACCGCATCGTCGTCGACCCGGCGAGCTGCAGCACCTCGCGGCCGGGCATCTTCGCGATCGGCGACATTGCCGCTTATCCGGGCAAGCTCAAGTTGATCCTCTCCGGCTTTGCCGAGGCCGCCGCGGCGGCGCATGCGATCCACCCGCTCGTCCATCCTGGCGAGGCGCTGCACTTCGAATATTCTACGACGAAAGGTGTGCCCGGCGGTCGATAGGTGTTGAAGCGAATATTCCGATTTGGGAATGTTCTCCCATGTCGATTTTCGATGCCCTGGCCGATCCGGTCCGGCGCGACATTCTGTCCTTGCTCCGCCAGGGCGAGCACCCCGCCGGCGCGCTGGTTGAGCTCCTGCGTCTGCCGCAGCCGAGGGTTTCCAAGCATTTGAAAGCATTGCGCGAGGCGGGGCTGGTTCGCGTGCGGGTGGACGGCTCGCGTCGGCTATACCGGATCGAGCCGGCGCCCTTGGCCGAGCTGGAGGCATGGCTTGCGCCGTATCGCGGGTTCTGGACCGAGAATGCGCCGCCGGGCAATCACCGGCTGGCTAATTAATGCACCGTGTCGGGGCTGGCGGGCGCAAGCTCGCCGGGTTCGGCGGCGGGTTGCCGACCGGGCGGCAAATGACAGCGCACGGCGGTGCCGCGCTCGGGGCTCGATTCGATCGTCACCCGCCCCCCATGCAGCTCGACCAGGCTCTTGACCAGCGACAGCCCGAGCCCCGCGCCCGTCTGCGGGGCCTCGTGGGCGCCGCGCTCGAATTTTTCGAGCACCCGCTCCTGGTCCGCCAACGGGATGCCGACCCCGGTGTCGGTCACCGACAGCACCAGATCGTCGGCCTCGCGCTTGGCCTCCAGCCGGATCGAGCCGCCGGCCGGGGTGAACTTGATCGCGTTGGAGATCAGGTTGAACAGCGCCTGCTTCAGCCGCCGTTCGTCGGCCTCGATGGCGCCGATGCCGACTGGGCAGCGCAGCGACAGATTTAGGTTCTGGTTGCGCGCCCGCTCATGGGTCAGGGTCATCACCGCCTGTAGCAGCTCGCGGATATCGACTCGCCGCGTCTCGAGGGTCATGTATCCCGCCTCGATCGTCGCGAGGTCGAGGATGTCATTGATCAGCGACAGCAACCGGTGCGAGCTGTCGAGGATGCCGCGGCTGTAGTCGAGCTGGCGCGGGGTCAAGGTGCCGAAATATTCGTTGGCGAGGATCTCGGCGAACCCGATGATTGCATTGAGCGGCGTGCGCAGCTCGTAGGACACATTGGCGATGAACTCGCTCTTGAGCCGTCCGGCGGTTTCGAGCGCCTCGTTGCGTTCGCGCAATGCCCGCTCGACGCGCGTCGTATCGGTTACGTCCTGATAGCTCAGCAGCACGTTGCCGTCGGGCAGCGGCACCGCCGCCAATTGCAGCACCGTGCCGTCACGGCGGTCGAGCCGGTCGCCCATCAGGGCCCCGGCGGATATGCCGGCGATGATCCGCTCCTTCAGCGTCGGCCAGTTGCCGCCATCGTCATAAAACTCGCGGGTCTTCTCGACGATCTCGCTGATATGCGGCTCGCCGGCGAGGTCGGCCTCCGACAGGCCCCAGATCCGGCGGTACGCGGGATTATGCAGCTTGAGCCGGCCGTCGCTGCCGATAACGGCAATGCTCTCGAACAGATTGTCGAGCGATTCGCGCTGCACCTCGATCAGCGTGTTGTAGGATCGCTCCAGCGCCAGCCGGTCGGTCACGTCCTCGTAGACGAAAATGAGGCCGCCCAACGGATGCGGCGACACCGACAGGCTCAAGGTGCGGCCGTCGGGCAGATGCTGCAACTCCTGCTGCGGCTCGATCAGTGAGGTGAACATCGCCAATTGCTGCCGCTTGAAGGCGCGGAAATCGGCGAACTCCGGGATGCGGCGGCGCTCCCGCAAGCGCTCCAGCAGCTCGTCGAGCGAGGGACCGCCGGCGAGCCAATCGGACTCGATGCCCCACAGCCCGGCAAACGCCGAGTTGAAGAATTTGAGCTGCTTATCGGCACCATAGATGGCGACGGCCGCATGAATAATTTCAAGTACTTCGCCATGTGCGTTGATGTGCCGTGCCAGCTCGTTTTCGGCGTTCTCGGAGTCGGTGCGGTCGATGGCAAAGCCGATCGTGCCGGTGGCGCGATCAGGTGTCTCGGTGATCTCGATCAGCCGGCGCGAGCCGCCGACGACGACGTGTTGCCGCTCGGTGCAGCTTGTGCCTGCCGCGGCGGCGCGGGCCAGTTCGAGCGCCTTGCCGCGGCCGCTTTCCGGGGCCAGCTCGCGGCCCTCGGCGAGCGCCGCCTCTCGTGTCGTATCGAGCGCGGCGGCGTAGGCCGCGTTGCAATCGACCAGCGCCAGGCTGGAGTCGCGGCGCCATACGGGCAGCGGGATCGCGTCGATCATCGTCCGCACCGCGGCCGTCTCGGTGAAGGCCGCGGCGCGGGCCGTATCGGCAGCCTTCACCGGGGCGAGGTCGGTCAGCCACAGCACCGCATCGCCACCGGCGCTGCGGCGGCCGTCAAGCGCATAGCCGGCGCCGTTGGCCAAGGTCACACTATCGACGAACGGCGTCGCTGCCGACCGCAAGGCCGCGACCGCTGCGCCGACCCGCTCCGCGGCTGCGGGATCGAGCTTGCCGAGGAAATCGGGTAACGGCGGAGCCGTACCGATCGCATTCGGCTCCGCGGCGTCGCCAAACCAGAAATATCCGCCGCCCGGCGCGGTATCGAGGATGGCCGAAAGCCCGGCGCGGTCGCGCTGGGCTGCATCGCGCCGCCGTTCCGCTTCGCTCAGCCGGGCCCGGGCGTAGAGCGCCAACCCGCCCAGCGCTGCGATGGCGGCGATACCGATTACGGCAGCGAGCACGATTACCATTGCCGCCTTTGGCCGGCCGGCCAGCTTTGCTGCACCGAATTCAGCCGACGATCATCCGGCGTTTTTCGACAAAAGCAAGAAACTCGTGGTTTTTCTCAATGCCTAGGCTTGTCCGACGCCCGTTCTTGTTAATAGCGGTAATGTTCGGGCTTGTACGGACCGGAATCGTCCAGGCCGAGATATTGCGATTGGGCGGCGGTAAGCTTGGTCAGCCTCGCGCCAAGTTTGTCGAGATGCAGCGCGGCGACCTTCTCGTCGAGATGTTTCGGCAAGACGTAGACTTTGTTCTCGTACTTGCCGTGATTCGTCCACAGCTCGATTTGCGCGAGCACTTGATTCGTGAACGACGCGCTCATCACAAAGCTCGGATGGCCGGTGGCGCAGCCGAGATTGACCAGCCGCCCCTGGGCCAGGACGATCAGCCGCTTGCCGTCGGGGAAGACGACTTCGTCGACCTGCGGCTTGACCTCTTCCCAGATGTAGTTGCGCAGCGCGCCGACCTGGATCTCGCTGTCGAAGTGGCCGATGTTGCAGACGATCGCCCGGTCGTGCATCTGGCGCATGTGATCGAGGGTGATGACGTCGATGTTGCCGGTCGCGGTGACAAAGATGTCGCCGACCGGCGCCGCCTCTTCCATCGTCGTGACCTGATAACCTTCCATCGCGGCCTGTAGCGCGCAGATCGGGTCGATCTCGGTGACCATCACCCGCGCGCCCTGGCTGCGCAGGCTCGCCGCCGAGCCCTTGCCGACATCCCCGAACCCGGCGACGACCGCGATCTTGCCGGCGAGCATCACGTCGGTCGCCCGCTTGATGCCGTCGACAAGGCTCTCGCGCACGCCGTAGAGGTTGTCGAACTTCGACTTGGTGACGCTGTCGTTGACGTTGAACGCCGGCACCTTGAGCGTGCCGGCACGCATCATCTCGTAGAGGCGGTGAACGCCGGTGGTGGTCTCCTCGGAGATGCCGCGGATGTCGGCGAGCAGCCGCGGATGCGAATCGTGGATGATCTTGGTGGCATCGCCGCCGTCGTCGAGCACCATGTTGGGTTTCCAACCGTTTGGCCCGGTGAGGGTCTGCTCAATGCACCACTCGTATTCCTCCTCGGTCTCGCCCTTCCAGGCGAAGACCGGGATGCCGCGGGCGGCGATTGCCGCGGCGGCGTGGTCCTGGGTCGAGAAGATGTTGCACGAGCTCCAGCGCACGCTGGCGCCGAGATGCACCAGCGTCTCGATCAGGACGGCGGTCTGGATCGTCATGTGCAGGCAGCCGACGATGCGCGCGCCTTCGAGCGGCTGCGTCCTGCCGAATTCGTCGCGCAGCGCCATCAGTCCCGGCATCTCGGTCTCGGCGATCGCGATTTCCTTGCGCCCCCAATTGGCGAGAGCGATGTCGGCGACCTTGTAATCGGTGAACTCGGGCATGCGGGTGTCTCTCCTGAGGGCGCACAGCGGCGGCGGATAAATTCAATATATAAAGATATCTTTAAGTGGTCAACTGGCGCGGCGCGGCCACCTGCCGGCGCGAAGAACTGACGCGCCCCGCGATGGGGTTTAGCTCTATCCAGGCGGGGGCGTGGTCGCTGGCTTTTTCCCAGCCTCGGACGGCGCGGTCGACCCCACCCCCCACGAGACGGTCGGCCAGCGACGGGCTGAGCAGGAGATGGTCGATGCGCAGGCCGGCATCGCGCGCAAAGGCATTCCGGAAATACTTCCAGAACGTGTAGAGGCGCTGGCCCGGATAAAGCGTACGCAGCGCGTCGGTCCAGCCCAGCCGGGTCAGGCCGAGGAAAGCGGCCCGCACCTCTGGCCGGAACAGCGCGTCGTCCACCCACCGCTCCGGGGCGTAAACGTCAATCTCGGTCGGCATCACATTGTAATCGCCGGCGAGGACCACCGGCGCGCCGGTCGCCAAGAGCGCTTCCGCATGCGCCGTCAGCCGCTCGAACCAGCGCAGCTTGTAGTCGAATTTGGGGCCCGGCGCCGGGTTGCCGTTCGGCAGATAGAGGCAACCGACGACGACTCCGTCGATCGCGGCTTCGATATAGCGGCTATGAATGTCCTCGGGATCGTCGGGGAGGCCCCGCCTGGTCTCGACCGGTCGGCGCCCGCGCGCCAGGATCGCGACGCCGTTCCAGCTTTTCTGTCCGTGCCAGATCGCATGGTAGCCGGCGGCGCGGACCGCCGCCTCAGGGAAGCGTTCTTCGGGCGCCTTCAGCTCTTGCAGACACGCAATATCGGGCTGCGTCTCAGCGAGCCACCGGAGCAGCACCGGCAACCGTCCGTTGACCCCATTGACGTTGAAGGTCGCGATCTTCATCGGCCTCGGCTCAGCGCGTTTGTCTGAGACTTGCACTCCGCCATCGGCGCGGGTCCCGGCAGGTTGACGGGCGTCGATCTAAGGAAGTTCCTCCATCGCGTTGAAATCGTCGAGCAGCGCGGCGATGCGGCCCATATCCGACTGGTCCATGATCGCCTCGGCGCGGCGGGTAGCGGCGATCATGTCGAGATTGCGGATACGATGCTTGACCCGCGGCAGATTGCCCGGCGACATCGACAGCTCGCGCAGGCCGAGCCCGAGCAAAAGCGCCGCATAGCGCGGTTCGCCGGCCATCTCGCCGCAAATCCCGACCGGGATGCGGCGTCGTGCCGCCGCCTCGACGGTGAACTCGATCAAGCGCAGCACCCCCGGGTGCAGGGGGTTGTAGAGGTGCGCAACCTGCTCGTCGCTGCGGTCGATCGCCAGCGTGTATTGGATCAAATCGTTGGTGCCGATGGCGAAGAAATCGGCTTCCCTCGCCAGCGCGTCGGCGGCGAGCGCCGCGGCCGGCACCTCGATCATCACCCCCAAGGGCGGGACGATCTCGGCAAAGGCGACGCCGCGGCGGCGCAGCCGGCGCGCGACCTGCTCGATGATTTCGCGGGTGCGGCGGATTTCGCCGACGCTCGAGATCATCGGCAGCATGATGCGGACGGGTCCCTCGCGCGCCGCGCGCAGCATCGCCGCGAGCTGGGTGTCGAAGAGCTTGCGTTCCTTGAGCGACAGGCGGATCGCGCGCAGACCTAGCGCCGGATTGATTGCGTCCATCGCCGCGCTGGTGAGGGTCTCGGGCAATTTGTCGCCGCCGATGTCGAGCGTGCGCAACGTCACCGTCCGCCCGCCCATGCCGCGCACCAGCCCGGCATAGAATTCGTACTGCTCGTCCTCGTCGGGCAGGTCGTCGCGGTTGAGGAACAGAAACTCGGTGCGCACCAGCCCCAGCCCGGCGGCGCCGTTGGCCAGCGCCTGGTCGAGTTCGACCGGCAGCTCCAGGTTGGCGTCGAGGCGAACCTCGACGCCGTCGCGCGTGGTGGCCGGCAGGCGGCGCAATCGCGTCAGGTTCCGGCGCTCGCGCGCGGCATCCTCCTGGCGTTCGCGATAGACGGCGAGGGTTTCCGGGGTCGGGTCGAGGATGACCCGGCCCTCGCTGCCGTCGATGATGACGGTGATGTCCCGAGAACCGCCGACACAAGCGCGGTCGAGCAGTTCCGGCACCCCCATCACCGCCGGCAGGCCGAGCGCACGGGCCATGATCGCGGTGTGGCTATCGGTGCCACCGAACTCGGATGCGAACCCGCCGATGCGGCGCGGGTCCATCAAGGCGGTATCCGCCGGGGTGACCTCCTCGGCGAGGACGATCGCGCCGCCGCTCAGCGACGCATAGGCGACAAAGGGCTTGTTGATCAGGTTGCGGATGAGGCGCGAACCGACCACGCGGATGTCCTCGATCCGCGCCGCCAAGTAGCTGTCGCGCATCGCCGCAAAGCCTTTGGCGAGCGCCTCGATTTCCAGCTCGACCGCGCGCTCGGCGTTGATCTTGGCATTGGCGATGCGCTGGTGGACGCCGCGCACCAGTCGCGAATTCGCCAGCATCGCCAGGTGCGCGTCGAGCAGATAGCCGATCTCGCCGCTGGCCGATCCGGGCAATGCGGCGGCGCGCGCTTTCAGCTTGCGGAGCTGTTTTTGCCCCGCGGCGACAGCGTCGGTAAACCGTGCCCGTTCGGCGACGACGGCGTTGTCGGGAATGGCGATTTGGGGGACGATAAGCGGACCGCCTTCGCCGATATAAGCGACGCCTATTCCGATGCCGGCCGAGACGCCGATGCCGGAAAGTCTCCGTTCGCCGTTCTTTTCGCCTAAGGGCTTTCCACCACCAAGCTTCGTGCCACCAAGCATTTCGCCGCTGGGCTTTTCGAGACGGGGCTTGTCGTCAGTCCTCATCGAACTTGCATTCGACCAGACGCGCCAGCGTTTCGACCGCTGTGTCGGCGTCCGGGCCGGCGGCGGCGATTTGCAGCTCGGCGCCCGATGCCGCTGCGAGCATCATCAGCCCCATGATCGAGCGGCCCGACACGCAGTTGCCGTTCTTGCGCACCCAGATCTCAGCCTCGAACCAGTGCGCGGTCTTGACGAAGAGCGCGGCGGCGCGCGCATGGAGGCCGCGCTGATTGCAGATTTTTGCCGTCCGCCGAGCAGTGGCCGCCGCGTCCGCCGTATTCCCCGAGCATGGATTGGGCGAGCAAGTGCTGGGGGCGTCCGGCGCGTCGGCGGTCATCGCTGCGCGTCCGCGAGAAGCTGCGAGGCGACATTGATGTATTTGCGTCCGGCTTCCTGCGCGCCGAGCACCGCACGCTCCAGCGTCTCGGTTTGCCGCAGGCTGGCGAGCTTGATCAGCATCGGCAGGTTGATGCCGGCGATGACCTCGACCTTGGCGCGGTCCATGACCGAGATGGCCAGGTTGGACGGTGTGCCCCCGAACATGTCGGTCAGGAGCACCGCGCCGTCGCCGCTGTCGACCGCGCCGATCGAGCTCAAGATATCCTCGCGGCGCTGCTCCATGTCGTCATCGGCGCCGATGCAGATCGCGGCGATTTGGGCCTGTGCGCCGACGACGTGCTCAAGCGCGGCGATAAACTCCGCCGCCAGCCTGCCGTGGGTGACGAGGACGATGCCGATCATCGGCTCCTCCGGCATCGGCGCGCGCCTTGGACACGCAAAACCGGGCAGTCGCACGAGCGGCGATGCGGAAGGCGGAGTGCGAGAACCTGGCTACAGGGGCTCGGCGTCATTCAGGTCTGGTTGAAGTGTCGATCACACGTCTTGCGGTCGCTTGGGGGTAGAGACCACTCGGTGTTCGATCCACATGCCGCCAATGGCCACTGCAGCCAGCGGGTGGGGAGCACGTCTCCTATAGCGCTGTCCAAGGCGTTCGTCATCACGCTTGATGACCCGCGCTGCGGAGGTCGGACCGCTGCGGCAGAGGGCAGCTACAACCCTGCCGTGCAATTAAGCGTTAACGGTGCGCTGGCGCGGTGGTTCCCTCGCCGCTCAGCGCGGCCAGCGCGAGCCGCAGCTTCGCCGGCGCCGACGCCTCGAACGGTGCGAGCGTGATCGCCGGCAGCGTGATCCCGAGAATTGTTTCTTTTCCGGCCTCTGGCAGGCGCTCGATATGCTGCGGTGCAACCAGGTCGACGATCAGGGCGAGGCTGACGGCCGCCAGCGTGTCGACCTGGAGGACGCCGATGCCGCGCACCTCGATAAGCCCCGCGATGGTGGCTGGCGAGCGCACCAGAATGGCGTCGCCCTCGCGGCACAATTCGCTCTGGTCGTCGGCCACGAGGCGCGCACCGGCGTCGATTAGCCGCAGCGCGAGATCGGACTTGCCCGCGCCCGACGGTCCGCGCAGCAATACTCCCCGCCCGCCGATGGCGATCGTCGTGGCGTGGACCAGCAACCGGGCGGCCATTACACTTCGGGCAGGCGGATCAAGAACCGGGCGCCCGACACCGCCCCGCCCGGGCCATGGCAGTTCTCGGCCCAGATGCGGCCGCGGTGAGCCTCGACGATCTGCTTCGAGATCGACAGGCCGAGCCCCGAATGGGTGCCGAATTTCTCGGCCGCCGGGCGCTCGGTATAAAAGCGGTCGAAGATCGCGGTGAGCTTGTCGGCCGGAATGCCCGGGCCGGCATCCTCGACGGTGATCAGCACGGCGCGGCCGTCTTCCCGCGCCGCGATGCGGATTTCGCCACCCGGCGGGCTGAACGAAACCGCGTTGCTGATGACGTTTAGAAACACCTGCGACAGCCGGGTCTCGAACCCGGTCACGACCAAGTCGCGCCGCCGCTCGGGCAGGCTCAGTACGACATGCGCGGTACCATCGGCGCGGGTCGTCTCGTGGATGTCGACGAGGGCGCGCAGCATCCCGGTGATGTCGATCGGCTCCATCACGTCGCGGCTGAGCTCGGCATCGAGGCGCGACGCGTCCGAGATATCGGTGATCAGCCGCGACAGCCGCTCGACGTCGTCGAGGATGATCGCGAGCAGGCGCTGCTGCTTGACCGGGTCGTCGATCTTGACCGCGGTCTCGACCGCGCTGCGCAGCGATGACAGCGGGTTCTTGATCTCGTGCGCCACATCGGAGGCAAAGCTCTCGATCGCGCTCATCCGCTCGGATAGCGCGTGGGTCATCTCGCGCAAAGAGCGCGACAAATCGCCGATCTCGTCGCCGCGCTGGGTGAAGTCGGGGATGTCTATCAGCGCGCCACGACCGCGGGCCCGCTCCGCCGCCGCCGCCAGCCGGCGGATCGGCCGCCCGATCGTCCCGGCGAGGTAAAGCGACAGCAGAATGGTGAGCAAGAGCGCGACGCCGAAGACGCGTAAGAGCTCAAAGCGCACTGTGCGCAGCTCGTTCTCGATCTCGCCGTTGGCGCTGCTGAGCATGACCGCACCCAGCACTTCCTTGTAGCGCTGCACCGGCACCGCGACGCTGATGACCAGCGCCTGGTCGGCGGGATCGCGGCGCACCGCCGCCTCGCCCTCGCCGTGCAGTGCCCGCATCACCTCGGGGAAACCGTCGGCGGCCGGATGGTCGCGATAGGCCGGATAATTGCCGCGCCGCGGCAGCAGGTTGGCGATCCAGTCATAGACCTGTTCGCCGACGCGGGTGAGCCAGCTCTTGTGGTCAGGCGGCGGCAGTTCGGCGACCTGGACCAGAGCGCCCGGCCCGCCCAGCGCCCGGCTGTCGGCGACGATCTTGCCGTCCTTGTCGAACAGCCGCGCCGGGGTGCGCGTCGGCGCCACCAGCCGCCGCATCATCTGCAGCGCCAGATCCGGCAGCAGCACCTCGCCGTCCTCGGGGGATTCGAGCACCGCGCCCTCGCCCAGCGCCGCGGCGAAGATTTCGCCCTGGGTGCGCAACGCCTCGACCTGCTGCCCGATCAGGCTGCCCTCGAACTTGCCGAGATAAAGGAAACCGACCGCCAGTACCGCGAGCGGTAGTACGTTGACCGCGATGATCCGCCGGGTAAGCGGCGATATCCGCCGCCGGCGATGAATCGCCGGGCCGGGGTCGCCGACCGCCGGCGCGGCGCGCAGTCCTGCGGGCCGGGCGCTATCCGTTGAGACCCCAACAGGAGCCCCTGGCAGCTCCCCTGGCAATTCCCCCGGCGGCGCTGCCGGGCTACTGCTCGCGATATCGGTAGCCGACGCCATAGAGCGTCTCGATCTGCGAGAAATCGTCGTCGACCGCCTTGAACTTCTTGCGCAGCCGTTTGATGTGGCTGTCGATGGTGCGGTCGTCGACATAGATGTGCTCGCCATAGGCCGCGTCCATCAGCTGGTCGCGGTTCTTGACGTGGCCCGGCCGCTGGGCCAGCGATTTGAGGATCAGGAATTCGGTGACGGTCAGCTCGACCTGGCCGCCGTGCCAGGTGCACAGATGCCGGCCGGGGTCGAGGATCAGCTCGCCGCGCACGATCGCCGGCTCGCCCTGGACGTCGTCGCGCTCGCGCGCCAGCTCGCCGCGGCGCAGCAGCGCCCGGATGCGCTCGATCAGCAGGCGCTGCGAGAACGGCTTCTTGATATAGTCGTCGGCGCCCATGCGCAGGCCCAGAAGCTCGTCGACCTCGTCGTCCTTGGACGTGAGGAAGATGACCGGGGTCGGGGTCGTCTTGCGCAATTGCGCCAGCAGCTCCATGCCGTCCATGCGCGGCATCTTGATGTCGAGCACGGCGACGTCGACCGGCTGCGCGGACAGGCCCTTGAGCGCCTCGGCGCCGTCGGCAAAGCAGCGCACGGTAAAACCTTCCGCCTCGAGCGCCATCGATACCGAGGTCAGGATGTTCCTGTCGTCGTCGACAAGTGCGATTGTATTTGCCAAGGATCGTCCCCCAAGTCCCATGCCGGCCGATGGCTCACGCCGGCGCGGGTAGAGTTGTCCCTCAAATATGGCCGCTCGGTGGCGAACAAAAAGGGATAGGCATGAACGAAACCGTTGAACGCGGCGGCGAATGCCGCCGATTGATGCGGCGGCAGGCCCACGCGGTGCTGGCGACGAGCCTTGCCGGCGACCCCGCCGACCAACCTGGCGCCCAGCCCTATGCCTCGCTGGTGGCGGTCGCCTGCGACCTCGATGCAAGCCCGCTGCTGCTGCTGTCGGACCTCGCCCAGCACAGCCGCAACATCGCGGCGAACGCACGGATTTGCTTGTTGTTCGATGGCGGGGGAGGGGGCCGGGCTGTCGACCCGCTCGCCGAGGCGCGCGTCAGCCTGCTCGGCGAGGCGGTGCGGTGCGATGATCCAGTTCTGCTCGCGCGGTTCGTTGCCCGGCACCCGAGCGCCGCCACCTATGCCGGGTTCGGCGATTTCCACCTCTACCGGATAACCATCGGACGCGGGCATCTCGTCGCCGGGTTTGGGCGCATCAATTGGGTCGAGCCTTTAGCGATCCGGTTTGCGGCGGATGCCGGCATGCTGGCTGCGGCCGAAAGCGACATCGTTGCCCATATGAACGCCGACCACGCCGACGCGGTGGCGCTGTTCGCCGCCCGGCTGCTTAAGCGCGAGGGGGATGGCTGGCAGATGACGGGCATCGACCCCGAAGGCCTCGACCTGCGGCAAGCGCAAGAAACGGCCCGGCTCGACTTTCCCGCGCCGGTGCTCGATGCCGGCGCGGCGCGGCAGGCGCTGATCGCGCTGACCCAGGCGGCGCGAAAGGCGCAAGCCGGTTAGCGAGATTGCGCTAGGATCGCGACAGTTTCGCCGCAGTTGCCTCGCTTGCCGGGCGAATTGCGGCGGTTTATCGTGCGCGCCAACTGTTGCGACCCAAATCCGGCACCGCGCTTGCACGAAGCAGGCCGGCGACAATGGAGGAAATGCTTGGACCAGGCCAACCCGGTAACGGGCCCAAAGCCGTCATTTGACCTCGAAGCGCAGGGCATGCGCCACCTCGGGCCGGCGCATTGGAACCTGACGATGCCGTTTCTCTATGAGCACGCGGTGCGTCGGCGCGAAGGCGCGATCGGGTTCGGCGGCGCCTTTGTCGTCGACACCGGCAAGCACACCGGCCGCAGCCCGCGCGACAAATACATCGTCGACGAGCCCGGCACCCACGACACCGTCGACTGGGGCAGCGTCAACCAGGCGATCACCCCAGCCCAGTTTTCCAGCCTGCACCAGCGGGTGCTGGCCTATCTGCAGGGCCGCGAGCTGTTCGTCCAGGACCTTTATGCCGGCGCCGACCCGGAATACCGGCTGCCGGTGCGGGTGGTCAGCCCCAGCGCCTGGCATAGCCTGTTCGCGCGCAACATGTTCATCCGCCCGCCGGTCGGCGAGCTGCCCGACTTCCAGCCCGCCTTCACCATCCTGCATGCGCCCGAGTTTCACTCGATCCCCGAGCTCGACGGCATCCGCTCAGAGACCTTCGTCTTCGTCAATTTCGCCGAGCGCCTGGTGCTGATCGGCGGCACCCGCTATGCCGGCGAGATCAAGAAATGCGTTTTCGGCTACCTCAACTTCATGCTGCCGGCGCGCGACGTGCTGCCGATGCATTGCTCGGCCAATGTCGGGGCGAGCGGCGACAGCGCGATCTTCTTCGGCCTCAGCGGCACCGGTAAGACAACCCTCTCGGCCGACGCCTCGCGCACCCTGATCGGCGACGACGAGCATGGCTGGAGCCCGCGCGGGTTGTTCAATTTCGAGGGCGGCTGCTACGCCAAGGTCATCAACCTGTCGCCGACCGCGGAGCCCGAGATCTATGCAACGATCACCCGCTTCGGCACCGTCCTCGAGAATGTGGTCCTGAACCCCCGCACCAGGATGCCCGATGTCGACGACGGGAGCCTGACCGAGAACACCCGCGCCTGCTATCCGCTCGACTTCATCCCCAATGCGTCGGAGAGCGGGCTGGCGCCGCATCCCAAGAACGTCATCATGCTGACCTGCGACGCGTTCGGGGTGATGCCGCCGATCGCCCAGCTCGACGCCGAGCAGGCCATGTACCATTTCCTCTCCGGCTACACCGCCCGCGTCGCCGGCACCGAGGTTGGGCTCGGCAGCGAGCCGCAGGCGACGTTTTCGACCTGCTTCGGTGCGCCGTTCATGCCGCGCCGGCCGACCGAATACGCCAAGATGCTGGGCGACCGGATCAGCAAATACGGGGCGAAATGCTGGCTGGTCAACACCGGCTGGTCGGGCGGCGCCTACGGCACCGGCAGCCGCATGGCGATCGGTCATACCCGCGGTCTGTTGCGCGCGGTGCTCGACGGCCGGCTCGCCAACGCGCCGATGCGCAAGGACGCGAATTTCGGCTTCCTGGTGCCGGAAAGCGCTGCCGACGTGCCGGCGGACGTGCTCGATCCGCGCGCCAGTTGGGCCAACAAGAAGGCCTATGACGACACCGCCCGCGGCCTCACCCGCGACTTCGAAAAGAACTTCGGCAAATACGAAGCGAATGTCGGCAACGAGATCAAGAAGGTGGCGATCAGGGCGGCGGCTTAGGGTCGTTTTGCGGCGTGCCGCGGTCCCGCAGGGGAGACTTGTGGGAACGGTTGGCCGGCGGTGATCTTCGGAATGTCGGGTTTGCCGAGTTCTGTCGGCTGATCGAGGCTCACGGTTTCGCGTTGCGTCGGGTCAACGGTAGCCACCATATCTATCGGCACCCGCGAGTTCCGCGACCGCTCAGCTTGCAGCCGCGCGAGCAAGAGGCGAAGCCGTATCAAATCCGGCAATTCCTCGAGGTGGTCGAGGAATTTGGGCTGACGATGGAGCGCCGGCGATGACCGCCAAGTATCATATCAATCTCTTCTGGTCCGAGGTCGATGCAGCGTGGGTCGCCGACGTGCCTGACCTTCAGTACTGCTCGGCGTTTGGCGATACTCCTGCGGAGGCGCTTGCCGAGGTCGAAAAGGCGATGGAGGCCTGGCTGGAGGTCGCCCGCGAGGATGGGCTGCCAATTCCCGAACCAGCTTATCGCGGACGCAAGGAGACAGCGGCGGAATAGTCGAACTTGTTTGTGTGACGCCTCCTCGCACCATGCCTCCGCTCACCGGCCATTCTGTTGCGCCTCAGGTGATCTGGCCGAGCAACTCGCGATATTGCGGGCAGTTGATCGCATCCTCGTAGGTGTCGTGGAACTCGCCGTCGCCATGCGAACAGACCCAGTTCGACGGATATCTCGTTTCCGACGGGTGCGGTTTGATCTTGTCTGCCTGCAGCTGAAATCCACCCGTGGGATGCGGTTTGGCGCTTAGGCGATAGATTTTTTCGTCCATCAAAATCTCCGTAACTGAGCCTGTTGCCGGCCGTAACGGTCAACGGCCAATTGTCGCCGTCGATCCGATGATCGGCGGGTTTCAGCGGACCGGCGGTGCCGAGAAGGTCGTCTCTCGCTTCTTTCTTGCCCCCTTGCGCTGCTCCGATAAGGTGCAGCGATGCCCCCGCTGACCACCTCGCTCGATCCGCGCTCGGAAGGGTTTCGCGCCAATGCGGCGGCGATGCGGGAGTTGGTCGACGATCTGCGGGCCAATACCGAGACGATATCACTCGGCGGGGACGAGCCGTCGCGGGCGCGGCATTTGTCGCGCGGCAAGTTGCTGGCGCGCGAGCGGGTGCGGACTTTGCTCGACCCCGGCTCGCCGTTTCTCGAGTTCTCGCAATTCGCCGCCTACGGCATGTATGACGGCGCGGTGCCGGCGGCAGGGATCGTCACCGGGATCGGGCGTATATCGGGCCGGGAATGCGTGGTCGTCGCCAACGACGCGACGGTCAAGGGCGGCACCTATTTTCCGATGACGGTGAAGAAGCACCTGCGCGCCCAGGAAATCGCGCGCGAAAACCGGCTGCCGTGCCTCTATCTGGTCGACTCGGGCGGGGCGTTCCTGCCGGCGCAGGACGAGGTGTTCCCCGACCGCGACCATTTCGGCCGCATCTTCTACAACCAGGCGCAGCTGTCGGCGGCCGGCATCCCGCAGATCGCCATCGTCATGGGCAGCTGCACCGCGGGCGGCGCCTATGTGCCGGCGATGTCGGACGAGAGCATCATCGTCAAGGGCCAGGGCACGATCTTTCTGGGCGGCCCGCCGCTGGTCAAGGCCGCGACCGGCGAGGTGGTGAGGGCCGAGGAGTTGGGCGGCGCCGACGTGCACAGCCGCACCTCCGGGGTCACCGACCATTACGCGCTCGACGACCGCCACGCGCTCGGCATCGCCCGCCGCATCGTCGGCAATTTGAACGGCGTCAAACAGAACGGCATGGCGTTCGCCGAGCCGAAGGAGCCGCTCTACCCGGCCGCGGATATCTACGGCGTGATCCCCGCCGACACGCGCCGGCCCTATGACGTGCGCGAGGTCATCGCCCGCCTCGTCGACGGCAGCGAGCTCGACGAGTTCAAGCAGCTTTACGGCCAGACCTTGGTGTGCGGGTTTGCCCGCATCTGGGGCTATCCGGTCGGCATCCTCGCCAATAACGGCATCCTCTTTTCCGAAAGCGCGCTCAAGGCCGCGCATTTCATCGAATTGTGCGCGCAGCGCGGCATCCCGCTGGTGTTCCTGCAGAACATCACCGGCTTTATGGTCGGGCGCAAATACGAGGCGGGCGGCATCGCCAAGGACGGCGCCAAGATGGTGACCGCGGTCGCCACCGCCAACGTGCCGAAGTTCACGGTGATCATCGGCGGCAGCTTTGGCGCCGGCAATTACGGCATGTGCGGGCGTGCCTATGGGCCGCGCTTTTTGTGGATGTGGCCCAACGCGCGCATCTCGGTGATGGGCGGCGAGCAGGCCGCCTCGGTGCTGGCGACGGTGCGGCGCGACAGCATGGAAGAGCGCGGGCAGGACTGGCCGGCGGCCGAGGAGGATGCGTTCAAAGCGCCGATCCGCGCCCAGTACGAGGCCCAGGGCCATCCCTATTACGCCAGCGCGCGGCTGTGGGACGACGGCATCATCGACCCCGCCGACACGCGGCTGGTGCTGGGCCTGTCGATCTCGGCCAGCCTCAACGCGCCGATCGAGCCGACCAAGTTCGGCGTCTTCCGGATGTGAAGAAGACACACGATGGTCTTGAAATCGGAGCAAGTAGATCTGAGCAGCGGCTCACCCGTCATAGCTCTGGCAATTTCAGCAATTTTTCTCAGCGCATGCTCGGGACAGAAAGAAACGAAATACTTAATGATCAGTCCTGACATCAAAAAATCCATCTACTGCACGACGGGCAAATATCATTGGAACATCATCGCTGAGCCCGGTGGATATAATATGAATATAGCCGATTATTGTATGAGGTTGTGTGGCTTGCATGGCTATCTTTTAAACGGAATTGACCCGAACGGGATTCCTAAAGGTGGATACGTTTTTTCGCCGGCAGTGGAACAGCATGCTCGCGAACTCACCCCACCCGAGTGCAGGAACTGATTCCACTATGTTGCGCGCTCTGCCCAATCGGTGGGCGATGCGTTGCGGCTGACAGAGAGGAGAAATGATCTCATGTGGCACCGGCAATCTCTCGCATTCGTCGCGACTGACGTCTAAGGCAAGGTTCTTCGTGTCGTCCGTGGTGAGCGCGTGTTCACCAAGATCCTGATCGCCAATCGCGGCGAGATCGCCTGCCGGGTGATCCGTACGGCGCGGCGCATGGGCATCGCCACGGTGGCAGTCTATTCCGAGGCCGATGCCGGCGCGCTGCATGCCGCGATGGCCGACGAGGCGTACCCGATCGGCCCGCCCCCGGCGCGGCAGAGCTATCTCGATGCTGCGGCGATCCTCAAGGCCGCCACGGACAGCGGCGCGCAGGCGATCCATCCCGGCTACGGCTTCCTGTCGGAGAATGCCGCATTCGCCGAGGCTTGCGCGGCGGCGGGCGTCGTCTTTATCGGCCCGCCGGCGGCGGCGATGCGGGCGATGGGGTCCAAGGCGGCGGCCAAGGCGATGATGATCGCCGCCGGCGTGCCGGTGGTGCCCGGCTATCACGGCGACGACCAGGACCCGGCACGGCTGCTCGCCGAGGCCGGGAAGATCGGGTTTCCGGTGCTGATCAAGGCCTCGGGCGGCGGCGGCGGGCGCGGCATGCGCGTCGTCAACGGCGCCGACGAGTTCGCCCGCGCGCTCGACGGCGCCAAGCGCGAGGCGCTGGCGGCGTTCGGCGACGACCGAGTGCTGATCGAGAAGTTTCTCACCGCGCCGCGCCACATCGAGGTGCAGGTGTTCGCCGACATGCACGGCAATGTCGTGCACCTCTACGAGCGCGACTGCTCGATCCAGCGGCGCTACCAGAAGGTGGTCGAGGAGGCGCCGGCGCCGGGCATCACCAAAAAGCTGCGTCAGGCGCTGGGCGAGGCCGCGGTCGCGGCGGCGCGCGCCTGCGGCTATGTCGGTGCCGGCACGGTCGAGTTCATCGTCGAAAACGGCGGCTTCTATTTCATGGAGATGAACACAAGGCTGCAGGTCGAGCACCCGGTGACGGAAGCGGTGACCAATACCGATCTGGTCGAATGGCAGTTGCGCGTCGCCGCCGGTGAAGCGTTCACGAGAAAACAGTCGCAGATCGGGCTCCACGGCCATGCGATCGAGGTGCGGCTTTATGCCGAGAACCCGGAGCGCGATTTTCTGCCGGCGACCGGCACCCTGCACCGCCTGCGCCTGCCGCCGCCCGGCACAGCGCGGGTCGAAACCGGGGTGCGCGAGGGCGACGCGGTGACCCCGTTCTACGACCCGATGATCGCCAAGATCATTGTGCGGGGGCCCGATCGCGCGGCGGCGCGGCAGCGGCTCGGCCGGGCGCTGGCCGAGACCGGTATCCTCGGGGTCACCACCAATCTCGGGTTTTTGGCGCGAATTGTCGCCGACCCGGACTTCGCGGCGGCCAAGCTCGACACCGGGTTTATTGAGCGGCGGCGCGAAGCACTGCTGGCGCCTGCGGTTTCGGTTCCGGATCGCGCGGTGGCGGCGGCTGCGCTGCTCTATCTGAGGACGGCTCCGGCGGACGGTGGCGCCGACCGGTTCTCGCTCTGGGGGCGTCGCGACGGGTGGCGCCTCAACGGGCCCGCTGCGCCGCATATGGTGCCGTTGCGCTGGGGCGACCAAGTTTTCGAGGTCGCGGCGGTCCCGATAGCGGATGGCTGGGCGCTGCAAATCGGTGAGCGGGGCTGCACGGCAATTGCAGATTTTGCTGCCGACGGCTCTGCGGCGCTGACGGTCGATGGCGTGCGCAGCCAGGTAATCGTGCTGAATCATGGCAATACAATTGCGGTCTTCATCAATGGCGAGAGCTGGCGGTTGGAAGTCGTTGATCCGCTTGCGCCGCCCGCCGGCGCCGACGTTCATGCCGGGCGGCTCTCGGCGCCGATGCCGGGCCGGGTGGTGCAGCTTCTCGTCGCGGCGGGAGATGCGGTGCGCCAGGGCCAGGCGCTGATCGTCATCGAGGCGATGAAGATGGAGCACACGATCGCCGCGCCGCGCGACGGCACGATCGAAACGGTGCGCTATGCGGTCGGCGATTTGGTCGAGGAAGGGGCCGAGCTGATCGCGCTGGCGCCGCTCGGCGATGGCCAGCCCTGATGCCGCCATCCAAAGGCGTGGCCGCTCCCGGCGCTGCCGGTCCGCTGCACCTGATCAAGATGGCCGTCGGCGTCTCGGACATCGAGGAATTGCGCCGCATGCGCGCCCAGCGCCTGGCGGAGCGCGGGATCAGCTGGGTCTATACCCGCAACCACCCCCGCCGCACCGAGGCGGTGCTCGACGGCGGCTCGATCTATTGGGTGATCCGCGGCCAGATCCGGGTGCGGCAGCGGATCAATGGCTTCCGCGCCGAGCGCGACGACAATGGCCGCGCCTATTGTTTGATCCTAGTCGACCCCGAGCTGGTGGTGACCTTCCCGCGCGCATTCCGGCCGTTCCAGGGCTGGCGCTACCTGCCGCCCGCCGACGCGCCAAAGGACGCGCCTTGTGGCCCCGGCGGCGATTTTGCCGCGATGCCGGAGACGATGCTGGTGGAGTTGCGCGAGCTCGGCCTGATTTAGCGGCAATTTCGACCGGCATCGGCCATTTTTTATGCACGCCGCCCTGGACAGGGTAAGGGTAGATGGCTATGTTGTCCGTTCGTCCGGTGCGACCCGCGCTGGCCGACTCGATCCCGACGCGACGAGGCCGACCCCGCCGTAGCAGGCGGCAAGGCAGTTTCGTCGAGAACGAGCATCGTTGATTGTGATTGTAGGTTTTATGAAGGGATGCGTGGGCGGCGGTGTTTTAGGGCATCGTTGTCTGCGCGCGGCGGTTGTTGACTGTGGTTGTCTGGGGCTTTTGGCCTGCG
>JBBRPG010000032.1:0-27302 GCA_038228485.1 Alphaproteobacteria bacterium | reverse complement strand
GAGAGAGAATCGCTGGCGGTTGCGTCCCCGTGCCGCTGTCATCGGTCGTGGAGGATGAGGCCGAACTCGTGCCGCCCTTGCCGCCACCGGCATCGACCCACTGACCGCCATCGGGATCGCCTTTAGGGACGCGCGGTTGACTGGGTCAAAGCCCGCTTTGGCGAAGCGGTGCCGCCGGTCTTCAAGATCGTCGATCGGAATCCGCAGGCCATAAATCTGCGCGAGAGCCAATTCGCCGCAATCGCGCGATGCGGCGATGCGTCCGCACTGATCGAACAGCCAGTCCTCGCCGCGGTCGAAACCGTGAAGCGACTTTTGCAGCGCCGACGCCTCGCCACGCCCGAGGCTCCGATAGCCTTGCGGCGTCCGCCGGACCAGAACCACGTCGAGACCGAGCATCGCGCCTTCGGCATCGACACAGACGCCTCTGTTGGCCGCACCGCGCGGGTACAGCCGCCGCACGTTGTCAAGCATGGAACCAACGAACGCAGAGAGGAATATCGAGAGGAACAGAAAGCGAACAAAATGTCAAGCGGCACGGTGTGCATCCGGCCGCAAAGCGCTTATTGTGGCCCCGGCATGACCCGTTTTGTCCCGACCTCGCTCGACGAATTGCGCGACGCGGTAATGACCGCGCTGGCGACGGAGGAGCCGGTCGAGCTGGTCGCCGGCGGCACCAAGCGCGGGCTCGGGCGGCCGCTGCAAACGCCGCATGCGGTCGATTTGACCCGGCTTTCGGGTATCCGCGACTACACGCCGAGCGAGCTGGTGCTGACCGCCGGCGCGGGCACCCCACTCACGGCCATCGACCGCGCGCTCGCCGCGGCGGGGCAGATGCTGGCGTTCGAGCCGCCGGATTGGCGCGGTCTGCTGGGCCAGGCGCACGGCTCGCAAACCCTGGGAGGCGTGCTCGCCTGCAATCTTTCGGGGCCGCGGCGGATCAAGGTGGGCGCGGCGCGCGACCATTTCCTCGGCTTCCGCGCGGTCAGCGGCCGCGCCGAAATCTTCAAAGCGGGCGGCAAGGTGGTCAAGAACGTCACCGGCTACGATTTGCCGAAGCTGCTGGCCGGCTCCTACGGCACGTTGGCGGCGCTGGAGGAGATCACGGTCAAGGTGCTGCCGCGCCCGGAAACCGCGGCGACGATGCTGTTCTGCGGCGTGGCGCCCGACGATGCGGTGCGGCTGATGGCGGCGGCGCTCGGCTCGCCGCACGAGGTGTCGGGCGCGGCCTATCTGCCGCCGGGCACGCCGTGGCGGCTGTCGCTGCCGGTACTGGCCGGCATCGTCGCGCTGCGGGTCGAGGGGCCGGCGCCGTCGGTGGCGGCTCGCCGTGAGGCGCTGCTGCGCGAGCACGCCGCGGCGGGCGAGACGGCGGAACTGGGCGAGATCGAGACCATTTCGCTATGGCGCGACCTCGGCAATGTCGCGCCGTTGGCTGGCCTGAGCGACCGCGCGGTGTGGCGCGTTTCGGTCGCGCCGGCGCGCGGCGCGGAGGTGGCCCAGGCCATTGCCCGTGCGCTCGACGCGGTGTGGTTCCTCGACTGGGGCGGTGGGCTGTTGTGGGTCGCGGCGATCGAGCCTGGCGACGGCGGCGCGGCGACGATCCGGGGCGCGATTGGCGGCGCCGGTCATGCGACCCTGGTGCGCGGCACCCCGGGTTTGCGCGCCGCGGTGCCGGTGTTCGAGCCCCAGCCGGCGCCGCTCGCGGCGTTGTCGCGCCGGGTCAAGGAAGGGTTCGACCCGCGCCACATCCTCAACCCCGGCCGCATGGTCGAGGGGGTGTAATGGCAGTGATGTCATTGCGAGGAGCCACAGGCGACGAAGCAATCTCGCTCGGATTGGGCAGACCCGCACGAGATTGCTTCGCTTTGCTCGCAATGACGGGGTAGTTCGCGTGCGGACCGACTTTACCCTCGAACAGCTGCTCGACCCCGACACCGCGGAGTCGGAAAAGGTTCTGCGCGCCTGCGTCCATTGCGGTTTCTGCACCGCGACCTGCCCGACCTATGTGCTGCTCGGCGACGAGCTCGACGGGCCGCGCGGGCGCATCTATCTGATCAAGAACATGCTCGAAAGCGGCGGCGCGGTGGCGCCGGAAACCGTCACCCATATCGACCGCTGCCTGTCGTGCCTCTCGTGCATGACCACCTGCCCGTCCGGCGTCAATTACATGCACCTGGTCGACCACGGGCGCCGGCATATCGAGGAACACTATCGTCGCCCGATCTTCGAGCGGGTGTTGCGGCGTGTGCTTGGTGCGGTGCTGACCCGGCCGGATCGGTTCCGCGCAGCGCTCAAGGTGGCGGGGCTGGCGCGGCCATTCGTCGGGTTGCTGCCGCCGCGCCTGCGGGCGATGCTGAGCCTGGCGCCGCGCCAGGTCCCCGCCGCGTCGCCGATGGACCGGCCCCAGGTGTTTTCGGCCAAGGGCGAGCGTCGGATGCGCGTCGCGCTGCTGCCGGGCTGCGCCCAACAGGTGGTGGCGCCGGAAATCAACGAGGCGACGATCCGGCTGCTGACCCGTCACGGCTGCGAAGTGGTGGTTGCCCAGGGCAGCGGCTGCTGCGGCTCTTTGCAGCATCATCTCGGCCAGGAAGCGCCCGCCCTCGCTTTCGCCAAGGCCAACATCGACGCGTGGGACCGCGAGCTCGCCGGCGAGGGGCTCAACGCGGTCGTGGTCAACGCCTCGGGCTGCGGCACCACGGTCAAGGATTACGGCTTCATGCTGCGCGAGGACCCGGCCTATGCCGACCAGGCGGCGGCGGTCAGCGCGCTCGCAGCCGATGTGTCGGAGGTCGTCGCCAGGCTCGATTTGCGGAGCACGGGCGCCGGTCGGGGGATGCGGGTCGCCTATCATTCGGCCTGCTCGCTGCAGCATGGCCAGGGCCTGCACCGGGAGCCGAAAGCGCTGCTCGCTGCCGCCGGGTTTGACGCGGTCGACATTCCCGAGGCGCATCTCTGCTGCGGCTCGGCCGGCACCTACAACCTGCTGCAGCCGGAGCTGGCGACTGCGCTGCGCGAGCGCAAGCTCGCCAACATCACGCTGACCGGGGCGGCGGTCGTCGCCGCCGGCAATATCGGCTGCATCACCCAGCTCGCCGCGGCGGACGGCGCGCCGCCGGTGGTGCACACCGTCGAGCTGCTGGATTGGGCGACCGGCGGGCCTATTCCCCCCGCCTTCGCCAGCGCACCAGCGCGGGGATGAGAACGGTCAGCGCCAGCGCGCCGAGCCCGATCGCGGTCGGCAGCAGCCAGTCGGCCGCGCCGCGCATTGCCTGCGCGCCGGCGGCGCCGAGATAGACCATCGATACGGTCAGCGGCAGCTGGCCGAGCAGAGATCCGAGCGCGAAGTCGGCCAGCCTGAGGCGCGTCAGGCCGAGCGCGTAATTGCTCAGGCTGTGCGGGATCACCGGCACCAGCCGAATCAAGGTCACCATGCGCCAACCGCCGCGCTCGGCGCGTCCAAGCAGCGCGGTGAAGCGGGTCCAGCGGGCCTTCTCGAAAATCCCGGCATGGACATAGCGGGCCAAGAGGAACCCGGCGACGGCGCCGACCACGCTGCCGAGCGCCGCCCACAGCAACCCCCACCACACACCGAAGACGAGCCCCGCAGCGAAGCCGAGGAGCGAGCGCGGCACGAACGTCAGGCTGGCGACGACATGCAGGCCGAGGAAGACCAGCGGCGCTGCCGGGTGGGTGCGCATGATCGCGGCAAGGGCGAACGGATCGAACTCTCCGCGCCAGCGCCACGCGGCGGCGACGCCGGCGGCCACGGCCAGCAGCGCCAGGACCTGCCCTGCCCGGCGCAATCCGCCGAGCGCCGGTTCCGCCGCCTCCTGGGCCTCCGCCTCGCTCATGCCACTGGATCGGCCGATGCCGCCTGGTGTTGCGTCTGCCGGGCCGGTTGAGGAGTGGGCGCCTCCTCGATCAGCTCGAATACGGATTTGCGCCGGCGCAGCCACATCACCCCGAACAGATCGGCGATGCCGACCCACAGCCGGTCCCAGGTGCCGTATTTCGACGCGCCTCGCTCGCGCGGGCGGTGGTTGACCGGCAGCGAGCGCACGGTCCCCCCTTCGCGCAGCGCCAACGCCGGCAGGAAGCGGTGCTGGTGGTCGAAGAACGGCAGGTCGAGATAGAGCGCGCGCGGGAACAGCTTGAGACCGCATCCGGTATCGGGGGTGTCGTCGTGCAGCAGGGCGCGGCGCACCGCGTTGGCGATTCTCGAGGAGCGGCGTTTGGTCCAGCTGTCGCGGCGGTGGGCGCGGTGGCCGGCGAGCAGCAGTGGCGGGTGCGGCGGCGCGGCGCGGGCGATCCGCCACAGCGCCGGGATGTCGGCCGGGTCGTTCTGCCCGTCGCCGTCGAGCGTCGCGATCCACGCCGCGCGGGCCGCCTTGACCCCGCTGCGGATCGCCGCGCTCTGGCCGCAGCTTTTCGCGTGGCGGACGACCCGCAGCTGCTTGCGGGATGCTCGCAGCCGCGCCAGCTCGGCAGCGGTCGCGTCGGTGCTGCCGTCATCGACATAGACGATCTCGTAATCGGCCTCGCCGTCGAGCGCGGCGGCGATCTCGGCCACGAGCGGCGCGATGTTGCCGGCTTCGTTCCTGACCGGAATGACGATCGACAGATCCATACCGCCACATTTAGTCGTCATTGCGAGCACAGCGAAGCAATCTCGTGCCGAGGGAGGCCAAGGCGGATCGAGATTGCTTCGTCGCCGCGCTCCTCGCAATGACGCGAATTGTCGTCAGGCAGTCGCCAGCGCCGCCCGAATGCTCTTGTGGAAATGCTGCAAGGCCGGCTCGTTGCGGCCGAAAGTGATGGCGTCCTGCGCGCCGGAGCGGAACCCGATCTGCATCCCCTCGCAGGTCGGGAAATCCTCCATCTCGACCGTCGCCATCAGCAGGTTGAAGTTGCGGTCCCAGTGTTCCTTGGCCTTGGGGTTGGCGACCGGCTCCGGGATGTAGAGCGAGACGTAGATCACGGTCTCGTCGACCGTATCGCCGGGGAAGAAATGCCAGGTCTCGACATGGTCGCGCTGGTAAGTAAATACCGTGTTGGGGAACAGCACGCAGATGACGACGGTGTTGTCGAACACGTCCCATTCGTGCTCGGGCTGCCCGCGCAGGGTCTCGAAGGTCTTGCGGGCGGCCAGCATGCGGTGATTGGGCCCAAACGCGTCGAAGGTGCAGCGGTTGCTGAAGAACAGCGGGTCGACCGTATCGGGATGCAGGTGCTGCAGGTGATAGGTCTCGCCGAAGGTGTCGACGCCGAGCTTCCAGTTCATCTTCCGGCGCAGCACCCGGGTCTCGTAATGGTGCCAGGTCTCAAGCCCGTAGGCGGCGAGGTCGCCGCCCATGCCGCCGAGCATCTCGTCGACATCGAACTTGGCTTCGGGGTCGGGGCTGACCCAGATCATCCCGTATTTCTCGACCACCGGCAGCGGCCTCAGGCCATGCGTTTCGCGTGCGGCGGCGGCGAATGACGGCTCATCCGGCCGGGCGATCAGCTTGCCGTCGAGCCCATAGCACCAGCCGTGATAGGGGCAGCGGAAATCCTTTTCGCCGCTGCCGCTGCCGTTGGCGATGCGGGCGCCACGGTGGCGGCAGACGTTGAGGTAGGCGCCGAGCTTGCCCTCGCGGTCGCGCGACAACAGGATCGGCACGCCGGAATAATCGTGCGTCATCCAGTCGCCCGGGTTGGGCAGCAGCGCCGACAGCCCGACATTGAACGCGCCCTTGCGGAAAAACAGCTCGCGCTCGCGCTCGGCCTGCTGCGGACAGGTGTAGTCGCCGACCGGGTTGCGGTAGACATCCTCGGCCAGAGCCGTGGTGCGTTTTTCGAGATAGCCGAGCAGCTTGCGCGCTTCGACAATCTGGTCCTGCCGATGCATCGCCGATCTCCCGTTCGCCTTGGCTAAGACAAAGTGTCTGGCTAAGACAAATACCAGAAATCGAGCCGGGAAAGCACCCTCTACGGGCCGCTATGACGGAAACCGTAGTAAGCTAGGCCGATCACCTCATGCAGCGCGCGATAACTGTCCTCCAGGGCGGCGATGCTGGGCAGGTAGTCGTCGAACCGCCGCGGCTCGTCATAGGTGATCGGCGCCGGCCACGGCACCGCATGCAGGCCGGCCAGCTCGAACGACCACAGCGCCCGCTTCATGTGCCAGGCATGGGTGACGAGAACCACCGTCGTGATGCCGGCCGGCTTGAGCGGTTTGGCGGTATCGACCGCGTTCTCCCAGGTCGATCGCGACTGGTCTTCAACCCAGGTCACCGGAACGTTGAAATCGCCTTCGAGCACCGATTTCATCAGCGCCGCCTCCGAGGTGCGGCCGGGGAGGCCCGCGCCGGCGACCGCGACCTTGAGATGCAGCAAGCGATAGGCGCGCGCGGCGAAGACCACCCGTTCGAGCGACCCGGTTCCCAGCGTGTCGGGCACCGGCCCGCCATCGCCCGCGTGCACGCCGCCGCCGAGCACGACGATCGCCTGCGCCGCAGAAAAATCAGGCTGGAGCGCGGGCCTGACCTCAACCGCCTGGAGCATCCGCGTTGCCACTGCCGGCGTCGCCGCCAGGTACAACAGGCTGCTGGTGACGATCGCGGTGGCGATGCCGAGACGGGGGTGCCATACGCTCCACCACACCGCCAGCAAGCTCGCCACGATAAGCACGGTCGGTGGGGTCAGGAACCCGGTGGAGATCAGGTCGGACATTTATCCTGTCGTCATTGCGAGAAGCGCATCGCGCGACGCGGCAATCTCCCTCGGTCGAGGGCCAAGGCGGAAGGAGATTGCTTCGCTGCGCTCGCAATGACAGCGCCGGCTATTTCCCGCGCACGTATTTCCGGCAGACGAGCCGCAGATGGTCACGGAAATGCGGGCGCAGCTTGCGGGTCCATTCGCTGTCAGCGGCATTCTTCCATGCCGGGGTAGCCTGCACCTCGGGCGATGCGAGGTGGTAGAGCGCGACGTATTTGCGGTTGGCGCTGGTCGCGCGGAAGCGGCGGGCCATAATCACCCCCGGCACCGCGGAGAGCTGCGGGATGTGCTCGGTGTTGTACCATTCGTTGAACTCGGCTTCGACCTCGGGGGCGCAGTTCATCGCGTTGAGCAGGAAACCTTCGGTGCCTTCCGGGGCGATCTGGTCGCCGGGCAGCACCTGTTCGCCTTCGAACCGCATCAGCCGCTCGTAGCGGCTGCCGAGCCGCTTCGACCACGGCGACAAATTGACCCCGCCGATCGCCTGATAGCCGGGGCTTTTCAGCACATCGACGGTTTCGAGGTCATACGTCGCGACCGAGATCTTGCGGTCGGTGGTGCCGATCCAGCGGTGGCAGCGCAGGAAACCGGGGCAATTCACCCGTTCCGGCATGTGTTCCGTATCGTACCAGTCGTGGAACTCGTCCTCGGCGGCGTTCGCCATGTTCATCGACGCAATCAAGATGCCCTTTGCCATCACCGGCTCCTCTCGTTGATCAGGTGCGACGGCGCATCCGCGCCGTCTTCAGTGCCGGCTGCGCGCAAGCGCCTTATAACTCTACTCCAGCAGAGCGGGCGGGGGATTGCAACGTGGCGGACGCTGTGGCGCCGAGCGCGATGCCGCCGACGATCAGCGCCACCGCGATAGCAAGCGGCAGGGTCGGCGCTTCGCCCAGCGCGACGGCGGAGGCGGCGATCCCGATCACCGGCGCGGCGAGCAGGCCCAATGAGGTCGTCACCGCCGGCAGGTCGCGCGACGCCACCGCCGCGCCCCAATAGGCCAGCACCGTCCCCGGCAAGGCGCTGTAGAGCAGCAGCGCCACAAGGCTCGGCGTCCATGCGATCGGCCGCCAGCCGTCGACCAGCAGCGCCAGCGTGCCCAGCACCGCCGTGGCCAGGCCATCTCCCAGGGGATCAGGTCAAACGGCGGCGCCTGCCACCGGTGCGCGCGGATATGCAGGATGCTCGCGGCCCACAGCACTGCCGCCGCGAGCAACACGCCATTGCCGAACAGCGCGCCGCCATCATGCCAATCGAACGCCAGCGGATTGAACAGCACGGCAAGACCAGCAATGCCGAGCACGACGCCGCCGGCCCGCGGCCAGCTCAGCCGCTCGCCGAGGAACAATGCCGCACCGGGCGTCACCCACAGCGGCGTCGTATAGGCCAGCACCACGGATCGCCCGACCGGGACGAACAGTAGGCCAAAGCTGACCAATGCGGCAAACCCGACCATGTGCAGCAAGGCGATGCTCAGCACCACCGGCACGTCCCTGCGGGCGGGCAAAGTCAGGCGCCGCCGCCACGCCGCTACCGCGAACAGCGCCGCGGTAGCGATCGCCGACCGGAGGGCGACGCCCGAAAACGGCGGCAGGTAATAAAGGATGCCGCGGTTGACCGGCCAGCCGATCCCCCAAGCGGTAACGGCCGCCGCGAGAGCCAGAAACGCCCCGCCTCGCGACGGCGGCGAGGCCGTGCCGGCGGCGTCGATGGGGCGCGCGGAGACGATCACCCTCCGACCCTAGCCGGCAACTGGTCTGTTCGATAGCTCCAGTTCGGCGGATTTAGCCGGTCCGGTTCGAGTGCGGTATCAGACGCCGCTGTAGACCGGTATGACCGCGCCGCGGGTGGCGCCGTTGTCGGGCGAGGCGAGAAACGCGATCTGCGCGGCTATCGCCGGCAGCGCCACCCAGCGCTCATGCGGCGCGTCGGGCATCGCGCTGCGGTTGGCCGGAGTGTCGAGAACCGACGGCGCGACCGCGTTGATCCAGATTTGCTCCTCGGCCACTTCCTCGGCAAGCGCCTGGGTCAAGGCGGCGACGGCGCTCTTCGACGCGGCGTAAGCGACCATGCCGGCGCCGAGCCGGGGCTCGATCCCGGGCCGCGCCGAGACGTTGACGATGCGCCCGCCCTTGGCGCCGCCCGGACCCGGCTCGGTGCGGGCGCGGATCGCCCCGATCGCCGCCCGCGAGCACAAAAAGCAGGACACGGCATTCATCTTCAACTGCGCCTCGAAATGCGCGGCGCCGGTCTCGGCGACCGAGGCCATGGCGAACCCGCCGGCGAGGTGGATCGAGGCCCAAAGCGGAGGCAGGCTCTCGTAGAACCGCTGCACCGCCGCCTCGTCGGCGAGGTCGACCCCCGAGGTCACATGCACCCCGGCGTCGCCGCGATGGGCGAAGCGGTCGAGCTCGGCGGGGACGAGGTTCGTCACATGGCAGACCGCGCCGGCGGCCAGCAGCGCCCCAACCACCGCGGTGCCGAGCGCGCCGGTGCCCCCGGTGACGACGACATGAGCTCCGTGAAATACAGCCATAATTTACCCTTTGTTACCCGCGGCGGACTATAGCCGCGCCGCTGTCTCGCGTATCAGCTCATCGCGCCTTCGCTGACCGCAAGATCGTCAAACCGCGCAGCGGCGACCGAGAGGATAATCTCGATCCCCTCGACAATCTGCTCCAACGCCATCGACGGCGCGCCGGGCACTTTCGCGGCCTGGCTCGGCAGGAACGGGACATGCAGAAACCCGCCGCGGAAACGCCCATCGGCAATCGCGGCCTCGTGCATCAGTCCAAAGAAGACGTGGTTGCACAGAAAGGTGCCGGCCCTGTTCGACACCGCCGCCGGCAGCCCAGCCTCGCGCAGCGCCCGGACCGCGGCCTTGATCGGCAGGGTAGCGAAATAGGCCGCGGGCGCGCCGGCGACCACCGGCTTGTCGATCGGCTGGTTGCCGTCATTGTCGGGGATGCGCGCGTCGTCGATGTTGATCGCCACCCGTTCCAGCGACAGCTCGCTGCGCCCGCCGGCGAGGCCGATGCACAGCACGATGTCGGGCGCGGTCTCGGCGATCGCCTTCCGCAGCGCCAAGAGGGCCGCGCCGTAGATCACCGGGAGCGAGCGGGTCGCGCGGTCAAGCGAGCCGAGCCGTGGCGGCAAGCGCTCGAGCGCTTCGAACGAGGGATTGACCCGGTCGCCGCCGAAAGGCTCGAACCCGGTGACCAGCGCCTTCATCGTCGATGCTCCCGCGCAGACAATGCCGCCGCAATCATCGGCGGCGGGCTAGCACCGGTCAATCGGGCGCCGTTTCTAGCTCAGCCCCGAGCCGGCGAAGGCGCGGGGCGTGCGGGCGTCATCGTCCGGGTATGACGCTCGAGCCGGGAAAACTCGGCGGAGACCGCGTCGCATCGGACAGTGATGTTGCGATCGGTGTCGGCGGTGCTGGTTGCGACAAAGAATTCGGCGAAGCGCTTGCTCGCCGCGTCGGCCGCCTCGGCGTCGTCGCCAGTGCCGGCGATCACGGTCATCATTCGCTGTCCGACCTGGACGATGCGATCGTTGTCGACGCCGCAGTGATGCGCCGCGCCCAGCAAAAATCCGCTCCGCTCCGCCAGGCTCAGCGATCCGGCGGCATGGGCGGTCGCGCCAGCGCCAGCCCATAGCAACACGGCAGCAGCGATTGCGATCTTGCGCATTGTGGGATTCCCTTTCCGCTCATCGTTAAAACGCCTGGCAAGGGCGCTTCGTTCAGCACCGGGGCGCTGCGCGCGGTCGCGGCCGATTTCCGGTTGGGAGAGGTCTGGGGGACTGCTACCTTCGGCTGCGGTCGGAAACTGGCACAAACTCTGCTGAGAACCAGGCCGGTCCGCGCTGCGCCATCGACGCGCCACCTGATGGGGAGGTTTTCGTGCTGTCACGCCGCTTTCTCGCCGTTGCCGCCGCGGCTGTTCCGGCGGTTCTCGTCAGCGAAGCGCGGGCGCAGAACGCGTCCGCGGAATCGACGATGGACCGCGTTCAGCGCACCAAGGTGGTGCGCATCGCCGCGCTGCCGGGCGAGGCGCCCTATTTCAACAAGGACATCGCCAGCGGCGCGTGGTCGGGCATGTGCGTCGACATGGCCAAGGACATCGCCGGCATTTTCGACGGCCAGGTCGAGTATCTCGAATCGACCTACGGCAATTCGGTGCTCGACCTGCAATCCGGGAAGATCGATCTCGCCTTTGCATTGAACCCGACGCCGAAGCGGGCCTTGGTCATCGATTTCACCCACCCGTTCTACCTGCACGGCTTCGGCATGGTGGGCAAGAAGGGGTTCAAGGCGGCGAACTGGTCCGATCTCGACAAGCCCGAAGTCAAAGTCGCCTGCGACATCGGCTCGGCGCACGAGATCGCGGCGCGGCGCTTTGCCCCGCATGCGCAGATCATCGCCCTCAAGACGCGCGACGAATGCGTGCTGGCCGTGCAGTCGGGCCGCGCCGATTGCGTGATCATGGCAGTCAATCTCGGCCTCACCGCGGTCAAGAAGAACCCGGCGCTGGGCGAGTTTCAGATGCTGCACCAGCCGCGCATGCAATTGCCGACCTGCATGGGCATCCGCATGGAGACGGACAAGCGCTGGCAGAATTTCCTCAACGCCTGGGTCGACTACAACCGCGGCATCCAGCAAATCCGCGAATGGCTCTATGGCGGGCTGGCGATCAACGGGGTCAAGCCGGAGGACATCCCGGCCGATGTCGAGCTGTGACCGAGTGAGGACATCGTTTTGATACCCTCTCCGCCCTTGAGGGGGGAGAGGGAGGGGCCCATCGCATCGCGATGGGAGGGTGAGGTGGGTCCCGGCGAGCGCTCTGGAATCCCCCGCCTCACCCCGGCCCTCTCCGCCCCCAAAGGCAGAGAGGGAGCAAAACGGCGCGGGCGATGAACCACGTCGCCTACGCCTGGGATTTTTCGTTCCTGTGGGCGTATCGCTGGCTGATCCTGTGGGGGCTTGGGGTCACCATCGCCTACACGATCGGCACGATCGTCTTGGGGCTGGCGATCGGCCTGGCGACGGGCCTGCTGCGCCTGTCGCGCAGCAAATTCGTGACCCTGCCGCTGATCGCCTATGTCGAGATCTTTCGCTGCACGCCGCTGCTGGTGCAGATCATCTGGTTCTATTACGCCCTGCCGGTCGTGCTTGGGATCGACATCCCGGCGCACGTCGCCGCGACCCTGGTGCTGTCGCTGTATACCGGCGCGTTTTATGCCGAGATCGTCCGCGGCGGCGTCAACTCGATCGAGCGCGGGCAATGGGATGCTGCGCATGCGCTGGGCTTGCGCCGGGTTCAGCTGTTGCGTCTGGTGATCCTGCCGCAGGCGGTGCGGCGGATGATCCCGCCGTTTATGAACCAGTCGATTATCCAGCTGAAGAACACTTCGCTGGTGTCGACCATCGCGGTCGCCGACCTGCTTTACGAGGGGCAGATGATCACCTCGGCGACTTATCGGCCGCTTGAGGTCTATACCATGATCGCGCTGCTGTATTTCGCCGTGCTGTTCCCGCTGACCCTCGGAGCGCAATGGGTCGAGCAACGCCTGGCGCGCAAGGATTGAGGACGAGACGATGGACGCCTGGTTTCACTGCGAGAACCCCTATCCCTTCGTGCCCGACGAGGTGCTTAAGGCCACCGACTCGGTATGCGCCAGCCTGCCCAACCGCTATTGCGATCCCAAGGTCGCGGCGCAGCTCTTCGAGGAAACGCTCGACGAGTATCTGCTGTGCGACGAGCTCGGGCTCAACATTACTTCGAGCGAGCATCACGCCGGGATCAACTGCCTCTACGGCGCCAGCCCGGTGGTGCTCGGCATCGTCGCGCGCCAGACCAAGAACATCCGCCTGCTGAGCATGGGCACGCTCGTCACGGTGCGCAACGACCCGGTCCGCGTCGCCGAGGAATACGCCACCGCCGACGTCATCTCGCGCGGGCGGCTGGAGATCGGCTTTGTCAAATCCGGCGGCACCGAGATGGCCTCGGGCAACGCCAACCCGATCGGCATCCGCAAGCGGTTCTGGGAGGCGATCGACCTGATCGGCAAGAGCCTGACCCACCAGGAAGGGCCGTTCTCGTGGGAGGGCAAGCACTTCACCCACCGCCACATCAACATTTGGCCGCGGCCCTATCAGCAGCCGCACCCGCCGATGTGGGCGGCGACCAGCGATCCCGTCGACACCGCCGAGCTCGGCCGGCGGGGCATGGTCAACATCATGGTGATGCGCGGGGTCGATGTGACCCGGCGCGCCTGGGGCGCCTATCGCGATGCGCGGGTGGAGGCCGGGATGTCGAAGCCGACGACCGACCGCTTCGGCTACTCGGCCTTTGTCTATGTCGGCGATACCGACGAGGAAGGGGTGCGGGTCGGCAGCAAGCTGTTGTGGTTCGTCAACACCAGCATGAAGTCGGCGCCGCAATACGCGAAATACCTGCCCGGCACGACCCCGCCCGATTTGGCGCCGCAGCTTTACCGCGACCCCAATGCCACCGGCAGCATCGGCCGGCCTGGGCGCGGCTCGGTGCTGAACCGGCCCGGGGTCACGGCCGAGATGGCGATGGCGGGCGGCCGCATGTACGGCGGCAACCCCGACACCGTCTACAAGCAGATCATGGATTTCTACGAGAAGGTCGGCGGCTTCGGCCAGCTGATCATGGTCGGCAAGACCGGCTTCATCACCCATGAGGAAGCGGTCAAGAACATCACCTTGTTCTCGAAAGAGGTGCTGCCCCGCCTGCGCGAGATCAAGCCGGTCGAGGTCGAGTAGGCGGCAGCGTTACTGCTGCGCCTGCGTCGGAACCGGGGCGATCGGCGACGGCGCGTCGATTACACGGGTCACCTGCGGCAGGCGGTCGACGACCTTCTGGGTCACCAGAAAGGTGAAGTCGAGCGTCGCGAGGCCAACGGCGAAGACGATCAGCACGACATTGATGTCGCCTGCCACCTTGTCGATCCGTTGGAAGAGCTGGCTGGGCCAGCGGATTTTCTTGAACGCCGATACGCGCATTTCCCACTCCACTTGCCTAGTTACCGACGAGGCCAAACGCCCCAAAAATGTCGGTGTGACCCCGCCGGACCGGCGGCGACGACATAACGCCACCTCCATTCCGATAAGTTATCGCCCCATGCTGCACCGCACAAACGCAAGCTAGACAGGTCAGTCATGCATACCTTTATGCAAGCCTGTCACGACGTTTTCGCAATCCGCGCGCATGGCGGGCTAACACCTCGAAGAGCCGAACCTCCGAGGCGCGAGCATAAAGTTAATGGGTTAACGATTTGCTTGCGCGGGGAGCCGCTTGGCCGCTTCTTGCACCAGGCTCAGATCGGCGTATTTGGCGACCTCGACCGGCGCCTTCAGAAAGCCGAGCTGCTTGGCCAGGTCGACATTGGCCTGCAACGCCTTGAGGTCGGGCAGGCCGTTGGGGTCGCGGAAGTAATCCTTGTTGGTGAAAACCCAGCTCTCGTAGAGCTCGGGCTTCTGTTTGGTCGCCTGGACGACGAGATCGACCGCTTCCTTGTGGTGCGCGGGATCGATCAGGTAGCGCGTGGCCGAGACGTAGTCCTCGAGGAAATCGACCATCGCCGCGCGGTTCTTTTCGATGAACCCCTTGCGCGCGACGACGACGATCATCTGGGTGCGGCCGACCGCGTCGAGCTGGGTGAACAGCGGGTGCGCGAACGACACCAGCTCGGGGTCGAAGCCGAACGGTGCCACCGCGGTGATCAGATCGACCTTGCCGGCCTTGAGCTGCGCCTTCTGGTCGGGGAAGCGCACCTCGATCATCGTCAGGTCGCGCTTGTCCTGCAAGTTGTGCTTGGTCAGCATCGCGCGCACCGCGACATCGACGGCGCTGCCGGCCTGGTTGGTGGCGACGATCTTGCCCTTGAGGTCCTCGACGGTTTTGATCGGGCTGTCGTTGCGCACGAAAAAGCCGTTGGTGTGGAACCCCTCGACGCCGTCCTGGAACACATCGGCGATGACGCGCAGATCGTCCATCCCGGCGTTCTGCACACCGAGCGCGAAGGTCGAATACGCCAGCGCGGCGATGTCGAGCTCGCCGGCGGCGACCGCCATCATCTCGGTCGGAGTGCCGGCGAAATGGGTCAGCTCCGGCGTGTAGCTCTTGCCGGCATGCGGGGTGAGGCCCGGCTTCTCGAAGATCAGCGGCATCACGTCGGAGGGCACCACCACCCAGCCGATGCGCAGCTTGACCGGGTCGTCGGCCTGCGCCGACCCGATGCCGAGACACACCGCCGCAACCGCCGCCATCAGCGCGCCGAACCGCATCCTCCCCTCCCCGTACCGCTGTCTTTTGTCGGGCTTTGCCTAAACGATCGTAATCTGCGGCGCAAAACAAAAACCCGCGCGGCTAGGCAGCGCCTGTTTCCTCCTGTTTCTCCTGTTATTTGCGGCCTTTTATCAGGAGGGCCTTCGTCCTCGCCGCGTCGAAATTGCAATGTCGCATACGACAACGGCAATATGATGGCGCTGTTGGGGAGACCGCGACGCGGCGGCTTTGCGCCGGGTCGGGGTGCCAGAGGAGTGGCGCGAGGAATCGCCCTATCCGCTCGCCTGACCGAGTGCGGCACACCTCCACGGGTCGCGGCCACCGAGGCGTAGGCTAAAAGGCATCCGCCCATGCAAAAGGAGACGAGCATGACCCAGGCCCTTGAAGGAATTCGCGTCATCGATTTCACCCACGACCAGGCGGGGCCGTCGTGCACGCAGATGCTGGCGTGGTTGGGCGCCGAGGTGATCAAGATCGAGCGGCCGCCGCATGGCGACCGGGCGCGGCGGCTGTGGAACATGGACAACCCCGAGCTCGACAGCTTCTTTTTCCTGTTGCTCAACAGCAGCAAGAAGAGCCTCGTCCTCGACCTTAAGACCAACGAGGGCAAGGAAGTCGCGCGCCGGCTGATCAAGGAATGCGACATCGTCGCCGAGAACCTCGGGCCCGGCGTCATGGAGCGGCTGGGGCTCGGCTGGGAGGCAGTGCACGCGCTCAATCCGCGCGCCGTCTATGCCTCGGTCAAAGGGTTCGGCTCCTACGGGCCCTATAGCGACTTCAAATGCTTCGAGCCGGTGGCCCAGGCGACCTCGGGGGCGATGAGCGTCACTGGCGAGGCCGACGGTCCGCCGATGGTCAACGGCGCCAATATCGGCGATTCCGGCACCGGCATGCACCTGGCGATCGCGATTCTCGCGGCGCTGGTGCAGCGCGGCCAGACCGGCAAGGGCCAGCTCGTCGAGGTGGCGATGCAGGAGGCGGTGCTGAACCT
Source organism: Alphaproteobacteria bacterium (assembly GCA_038228485.1). Classification (GTDB taxonomy): domain Bacteria; phylum Pseudomonadota; class Alphaproteobacteria; order ATCC43930; family CGMCC-115725; genus DATARH01. The sequence continues at coordinate 11,234 of JBBRPG010000032.1, read as the reverse complement.
GACCCGGGTCAAATACACCGGCACCCTGGCGACCGGGGAGCCGCTGGCGCGCACCGGCAACCGTTCGGCGACCGGCGGCTATTCCGACCTGATCCGCTGCGCCCCCAGCGAAGGCAAGGGCGGCGGCGCCAACGATTACATCTACATCATCGTGCCGCCCGACAACCCCGAGATGTTCCACACCGCGATGGACGTGATCGGCCGGCCCGAGCTCAAGGAGGACGAGCGGTTCAAGACCGCCGCGGCGCGCGCCAAGAACGGCGCCGCGCTGACCGAAGTGCTGGAAGGCTGGACCGCCTCGCGGCAGAAGCACGATGTGATGCAGGCGTTCGCCGGGCGCGGCATCGTCTGCGGTGCGGTGCTCGACACCAGCGAGGTCCTGGCCGACCCGCATCTGCGCGAGCGCGGCACGATCTTCGACCTCGACCACCCGACGCGCGGGCGCTTCTCGATGGTCGGCTGTCCGGTGCGGCTGTCCGACTCGCCGGTCGACGCGCGCCGTGCGCCGCTCTATGGCGAGCACAGCGAGGAGACCCTGCGGCTGGCCGGCTACACCTCCGCGGAGGCCCGGGTTCTGCGCGACAAAGGCGTCGTCAGCGGCCCCCGCGACTGATCGCCGGGAGCAAACGCTGCCTCGGGACGTTAACATAGCGTTTGCATTGCGTCTGATGCGGCGCAGAATTAGAAATTGTCTTGACGGGCGCCGCGTGGGGGCGTGGTCGCCGGTCGGCGGTGGGGGTAATGGAAGCCATGCGTTTTTTTGCAGGCCGATGCCGGTCATCCCGGCAAAGCTATCTGTCTCTCTTTGGGTTGGCGCTGCTGTTGCTGCCGGCCGGTGGCGCGGGCAATCCCTCGGCGGCGTACGCCGCCGAGGGAACGGGCCAACGCGTCTACCAGGTCCAGCACTCGGTATTTGGCGATATCGGGACCTACACCAATCAGATCGAAACGGCCGGGCCGACGATGACGGTCAAGACCACGGCGCATTTCAAGGTGTCGGCGCTCGGCGTCAGCATGCACAACGAAGACGCGCAGCGCACCGAGAAGTGGCAAGGCGACCGGCTCGTCTCGTTCGAGGGCGTCACCAAGAAGAATGGCGACGTCACCGAGGTCAAGGGCCAAGCCAACGACAATAATTTCGTGATCAGCTCGCCGGCGGGCACGATCAGGGCACCGGCAACGATTCACCCGGCCAATCCGGTCTCGCTGAAAAGCCTGCAATCGGCGACGATGATGCGAGTCGACACTGGCAAGGTCGAACAGGTCAAACTGAGCGGCGGCGGCGAGACTACGGTTTCAGTCAACGGCAATAGCGTCAAAGCGCGCGAATACGAGATTACTGGCTCGACACATTACAAAATTTGGATCAACAATGAGGATGTGCCGGTGAAATTTGTGGTCGATGACGATAGTGGCGAAGTAACCTTCACGCTTAAGAAGTGAGTGGTGCACGTTAGGTTCGTTGCTTCGATGAAGGCCTATGACAATGAGCAGCCTTCCGACCAATGCAATCACCGTCGCCGGTGACGCGCCGCAGCAACGGTGGACGCTCGACAGCATCGACTGGGCGGCGCTGCGCCACGACGCGGTGACCGACAACGACGCGCTGTTCTACCTGGTCACCGGGGCCTCGTTTATCGAGTCCGCGACCGACCTCTATACCCAGAACCTGATCGACTATTTCTCCGGCGATGACGAGATCACCGACTGGCTGAAGGTCCATTGGCTGCCGGAGGAGCTCCAGCACGGCCACGCCCTGCGGCGCTACGTCCAGCTTGCCTGGCCCGATTTCGACTGGGACGGAGTCTATGACGGCTTTCTGCCCGAATTCACCGAGCAATGCGCCGAAGACGGGGTCGAGCCGACGCGCAGTCGGGAGATGGCCTCACGCTGCATCGTCGAGATGGGCACCGCGAGCTTTTACCGCACCCTGAGCCGGATGAACGACGAGCCGGTGCTGAGCGCCTTGACCCAGCTTATCGCCGAGGACGAGGTGCGGCACTACAAGCACTTCTACAGCTATCTGCGGAAATACCGGGTACGGGAAGGGCAGCGCCGGCCGGGCATCGTCGGGGCGCTGTGGAACCGGCTGCGGATGATCGACGGCGAGGACAGCCGGATGGCGATGCGCCACATCTATCGCGCACGCAACGGCCGGCCGCTTGAGCAGCGGCAGCTCAAGGACATGCGGCGCGACTGGCGCGCGCTGATCCAGCCGCATTTCCCGCACCGGATGTGCGTGCAGATGCTGCTGAAGCCGCTCGGCCTCGGTCACCGCGCCCATGCCGTCGCGGCGCCGCTATGCGAGGCGGTGGCGCGGCGTTTGTTGCCGTAGAGGACCGCGGCCATCCCGGCCGCACCACCGCCGAAACAGGCGGGCGAGACGCCCGCGCTACTTCACTGCACCCGGTCGACCCGCGCGGCGTAGCAGCCTGGCGCGGCGTAATGCACATGCAGGTAGGCCGCGCGCGGGTTGGCGAACAGCCGCTCGATCGCGCCTTCCAGCGCGCCGCCCTCGACCAGCTCCCAGCCGGTCATCATCGCCCGGTCGTCGAAAGCGCGCACCGCCAGCGTGCGGCAGCGCAGTTGCTCGGGCACCTCGTCGAGCGCGTCGTAGGTTTCCTCGCCTTTGCGGACATAGACCGCGAAGCGCATCCGATAGGGCGAGGCGACCGGGTGGTGCTCGTAATTGACCAGGATCAGCTCGTCGCCCGGCGACGAGTCGGTCAGGCTGATGCGGCACGGATAGCCGGGCTGGCGGGTATCGGCGACCTGCCGCACCGCGCCCGCTTCGGCAAGTTCCGCGTCGGACATCTGGAACAAAGGGGCGAAACGCTCGGCCGGCAGGCCGGTAATGCGAAAGCTCATGACGGTTTCCTCATATTGGCTGCGGACAACATGAGGAGTATGCGAAAGCCGATCTATCCGCTTATTGCGGTGTCATCCGGAACCACGGGCGTCCCGCCCGCATGACTTCGCCAAAGGGCGGGCGAGACGCCCGCGGTCCAATTCCATTCTAATGCGCGCCGTCCCAGGTCGGGGCCCAGCCGGTCTCGACGACCAGCGGCACGGAGAGCTCGCAGCGCGGCGCGCAGGCGCCTTCCATGACTTCCTTGACCAGGGTGGCGGTGGCCTCGACCTCGTCTTCCGGGGCTTCGAACAGCAACTCGTCGTGCACCTGCAGCAGCATGCGCGCCTTGAGCCCGGCCGCCTCCAGCGCCGCCGGGACGCGGCCCATCGCCCGCTTGATGATGTCGGCGGCCGAGCCTTGCAGCGGCGCGTTGATCGCCTGGCGCTCGGCCCCGGCGCGGCGCGCCGGGTTGGCGTCGCGGATGCCGGGGATAAAGCATTTGCGGCCGAAAATGGTCTCGACATAACCGGCGGTGCGGCACTCTGCCTTGATCCGCTCCATGTAGGCGCGAATGCCGGGGAAACGCTCGAAATAGAGGTCGATATAGGCCCTCGCCTCGGCCTGCGGCACGCCGATCTGGTTGCCGAGCCCGAACGCGCTGATGCCGTAGAGGATGCCGAAATTGATCGCCTTGGCGCGCCGCCGGGTCAGCGGGTCCATTTGGTCGAGCGGCACGTTGAATACTTCGCTCGCGGTCGCGGCGTGGATGTCGTGCCCGGCGAGAAATGCGTCCTTCAGCGCCGCGATGTCGGCGACATGGGCGGCGAGGCGCAGCTCGATCTGGCTGTAATCGGCCGACAGCAGCACATGCCCCGGTTCGGCGACAAAGGCACGGCGGATCTTGCGGCCTTCCTCGGTGCGGATGGGTATGTTCTGCAAATTGGGGGCGGTCGAGGAGAACCGCCCGGTCGTGGTCGCGGTCAGCGCATAGGTGGTGTGGACCCGCGCGTCGTCGCGGTCGATCTGGTCGGCGAGCGCATCGGCATAGGTCGATTTGAGCTTGGTCAGCTGGCGCCATTCGAGCACCCGGCCGGGCACCGGATGCAGCGGCAGCAGCTGTTCGAGGACCGAGGCGTCGGTGCCGTAGGCGCCGGTCTTGCCCTTGCGGCCGCCCGGCAGGTTGAGCTTGTCGAACAGAATCTCCCCCAGCTGCTTGGGCGAGCCGATGTTGAAGTCGTTGCCGACATCCTGATAGATCGCGGCTTCGATCTCGGCGATGCGGCGGGCGAAATCGACCGAGAGGTCGGAGAGTGCGGGGCGGTCGACCTTGATCCCGGCCTCTTCCATCGCCGCGACCGCCGGCACCAGTGGGCGCTCGACATGCTCGTAGAGCGCCGTCATGTGGTCGGCGACGAGCCGCGCCTTGAGGTGCGCGTGCAGGCGCAGCGCCGCGTCGGCGCGCTCGGCGGCGAAGTCGCGCGCCCGCGCGGGCTCGACCTCGGCGAAGGGAATGAGGTTCCTGCCGGTTCCAACCAGGTCCTTGAGCGGGGTCAAATCGTGGCCGATGACCCGCGCGGCCAGCTCCTCGACGGCATGGCCGAACTGGCCGCCGTCGAGCACATACGACATCAGCATCGTGCAGTCGTAAGGCGCCAGCCTGATGCCGTGGCGCAGCAACAGCCGCGCGGCGCCCTTCATGTCATGCCCGACCTTGAGGGTGCCGCGGTCTTCGAGCAGCGGCTTGAGCCGGGCCAGCACCTGATCCGGCGGCAGGGCATTCGAACCCGGCGTCGGGGCGAGGTCGAGGCTCGCCTGCCCGCCCGCGGCCTGATGGGCTAGCGGCACATAGGCTGCGAGACCGGCGCCGACCGCCAGCGCGATCCCGGCCAGCGCCGGCGCGGCGCCGGCCACCGCGCTTGACGTGGGGAACAGCGCAACGATGCCGGAATCCCAGGCGGCGTCGAGCCAGTGGTCGAGTCCTTCCAGCGTATCGATCAGCGCGTAGCTGCGCGTCTCGGCGAAGGGCACCACCATGGGAACCGCGACTTCAGCCGCCAAGACCTCCGCGGCGGCGACCGGCGCCATGCCCGCGAGGCGCTGCGCCATCCGCGTGCCGAGGGTGCGGAACTCCATGTCCCGCAGCCAGGGCAGCAGCACGTCGGCATCGATCGGCTGCACCGCCAGATCGGCGAGCGGACAGGGCAGCGGCACCGTGTCTTCGAGCTTGACCAGCTCGCGCGACAGCCGCGCCTTGGCGGCGTGCTCGATCAGGCTTTCGCGGCGTTTGGGCTGCTTGATCTCGCCGGCGTGCTCCAGCAGGTTTTCGAGGTCGCCATAGGTGTTGATCAGCTCCGCGGCGGTCTTGACCCCGATCCCCGGCACCCCCGGCACGTTGTCGACGCTGTCGCCGCACAGCGCCTGCACCTCGATCACCTTGTCGGGGCCAACGCCGAATTTCTCGCGCACCTCGGCGTCGCCGATCGGCCGGTTCCTGATCGGGTCGAGCATCGACACGCGATCGCCGACCAGCTGCATCATGTCCTTATCGGATGAGACGATGGTGACGACCGCGCCGGCCTCGACCGCCTCGCGGGTATAGGTTGCGATCAGATCGTCGGCCTCGTAATCCGCCATCTCGATGCGGCAGACGCCGAACGCCCTGGTCGCCTCGCGCACCAGCTTGAATTGCGGTTTGAGGTCGTCGGGCGGGTCGGGCCGGTGCGCCTTGTACTGGTCGTAGATGCGGTTGCGGAACGAGCTGCCGGAATGGTCGAAGACCACGGCGATGTGGTCGGCGTCGGTCTCGCTGAGCAGCTTCGCCAGCATGTTCGAAAAGCCGAGCACGGCGCTGGTCGGCGTCCCGTCCGAGCGCTTCAGCGGCGGCAGCGCGTGATAGGCGCGAAAGATGAACCCCGACCCGTCGATCAGGTAGACATGGCGCGGCGCGCCGGGGGAAACAGCCCGCGCGATGGGCGGCGCGGGAGCGCTCGGGTCGGCGATGGTCTCGGCGATGTCGTTCACGCGAATTCCTCTGAGCAGTCCGCTAGGCCGGCGATTGCCGCGGCGGCGGCCGTTCTTCGTCGGTCGCCGCGCCTGGCCCGTGCGCAGACGGGGTGGCGACGCCCGAATATCCGGCCTCGCCGGCGTCCGGGTGGGCCGCCTTGCGGTTGACGAACAGGCGCGAGCAATACGGGCACTCCACCTGGCCGGCCGGCGCCAGATTGAGGTAGACGCGAGGGTGCCCGAGTGGGCCTCCGTCGCCGCCGCAGGCGGCCGTCATTTCGTCGATTTCGACCGTTTCGAACGGACCCATAAGCCATCCCACAATGTCGCTGAGGGGCGGGTTGACCGCTCGCCCGGCGGAATGATACGCGTTGCGCGGGGAGTTTTAAATATGGGGACTGGAGTTTTCGGCGGCCATGGGGGCGCGTCGTTGCTGTCCCGCTGGACGGTGCCCGGCGCGGTTTTATTTTTGACCATCGCGGCGCTGGCCGCCTGCGCGCCGCAAGGGGGCGACGAGACGCCGGGGGTGCAGCTCGCGGCGATCCAGCCGGTGCCGATGCACTTGCCGCAGCCGGCGATCACCGAGGCCGCCCTCACCACGACCGACGCGCTGGACTTGCCGATGCGCCGCTGGCTGCCGCAAGGCGAGCCCAAGGCGGTGATCCTCGCGCTGCACGGCTTCAACGACTACAGCAATGCTTTCGACGGGCCGGCCAAGCTGTGGGCGAAGCAAGGCATCGCCACCTATGCCTACGACCAGCGCGGGTTCGGCCGGTCGCCGGGACGTACGCTGTGGCCGGGTAGCGCGGCGCTTGCCACCGATGCGGTCACCGCCGCGTCCTTGCTGCGCGCCAAATACCCGCGCCAGCCGCTTTACCTGCTGGGCGAGAGCATGGGCGGGGCAGTGGCGATCCTCGCCGCGACCGGCGCCACCGGCATCCACCCGGCCGCGGTCGACGGCGTCATCCTGTCGGCGCCCGCGGTGTGGACGCGCGACTCGATGAAGTTTCTGCCGCGGATCGCGCTGTGGGCCGGGGTGCGGATGTTCCCCGGCGCGGTCTTCACCGGCGAAAGCCTTCACATTCTCGCCTCCGACAACATCCCGATGCTGATCGCGCTGGGCAAAGACCCGATGGTGATCAAAGGCGCGCGGGTCGACACGATGTACGGGCTGGTCAACCTGATGGATGCGACGATCGCCGCCGCGCCGCGCCTCACCCAGCCGCTGTTCCTGATGTACGGCGCCAACGACGCGGTGATCCCGCGGGCGCCGCTGCGCGAGTTCGTCGCGCAGCTGCCGGCCGGCCAAGCCGGACGCGACCGCTTGGCCTATTACCCGCACGGCTATCACATGCTGCTGCGCGACCTCGAGGGCGCGCAGGTCGCGGCCGACGTCGCCTCGTGGATCCTGGCACGCGGAGCCCCGCTGCCGACCCACGCCGACGCCGCCGGCGGCGAGCGCCCCTGGCCGCCGCGCGACCTCAACGGCAAAGAGCCCGACTGAAAGAGTTAGGTGGTCTCGCGGGCCTGCCGCAGGCCCTATCCGCGCCGCACCAGCTCGATATAACCGAACGCGTCGATGCGCGCGTCGAAGTTGCGGCCGATGACGGTCGAGGTCTCGTCCTCGACGACGACCGCGGGACCTTTGAGGGTGGCTCCGGGAACCAGCGCGGCGCGCTCGTAGATCGCGACGTCGACGAATTCCGCGGTTTCGGGATCGAAGACCGGGCGCCGCCTCGCCGGGACAACCGCCCTCCCGGCCGGCGCAGCGGGCGGCGCCTCGGCCTCGACCGGAGCGGGCCCCGACACCAGCACGACCCAGCTCAGCACCTCGACCTCGACCCCCGGGATGATGCGGCTGTAGAGCCGGCGGTACGTCTCCTCGAACGCCGCGATGAGCTCGCCGGCATCGTCGCGGCGATAGGTCTTCGCCGCCAGCGGCACCGCGATCTCGTGACCCTGGCCGCGGTAGCGCATCAGCGCCGAGCGGTTTTCGGTCAGCACCGCCTCGGGCTCGCCGCGGCGGACGATCTCCTCGGCCTCGGCATACATCGCCGCGAGCAGCGCGTTGGCCGAGCCGGCGTCGAAATTGTCGAGCCGTTGCAGCTGGGTGCGCACCACCTCGTAGGCGATCGGCGCGCGCAGAAACCCGACCGCCGAGCCGACCCCGGCATTCGACGGCACCAGCACCCGGTCGAGGCCGAGCTTGTCGGCCATGCGCGCGGCATGAAGCGGCGCCGCGCCGCCAAACGCGACGAGGGTGCGGCCGCGCGCGTCCTTGCCGCTCTCGATCGCATGAACGCGGGCGGCATTGGCCATGTTCTCGTCGACGATCTCGCTGACCCCGAGCGCCGCCAGCTCCAGGGCGAGGTCGAGCTTGTCGGCCACCTCGCGTTGCATCGCCGCCTCGGCGGCGTCGCGGTCGAGCGCCATGCTGCCGCCGGAAAACCCCGTCGGGTCGATGCGGCCGAGCAGCAGGTCGGCGTCGGTGACGCTCGGCAGCGTCCCGCCGTTGCCGTAGCAAGCGGGCCCCGGATCGGCGCCGGCGCTGTCGGGCCCGACGGTGATGCGCCACAACGGGTCGACCCGCGCGATCGAGCCGCCGCCGGCGCCGATCTCGACCATCTCGATCACCGGGATGCGCAGCGGCAGCCCGCTGCCCTTCTTGAAGCGGTAGACCCGCGCGACCTCGAAGGCGCGGCTGGTCTGCGGCTGGAGGTCGTCGATCAGGCAGATCTTCGCGGTGGTGCCGCCCATGTCGTAGGACAGCACCTTGTCGAGCGCACATTGCCGGGCGACGTGGCTGGCGAAGATCGCGCCGCCGGCCGGACCCGACTCGACTAGCCGCACCGGAAAGCGGATCGCGGTCTCGACCGTGGTCAGCCCGCCGCCCGAGGTCATCAGGAACAGCGGGCAGACGAACCCTTGCTCATGCAGCAGCGTTTCGAGATTGACCAGATAGCGGCCGATCATCGGCTGCACATAGGCGTTGGCGCAGGCGGTCGAGAGCCGCTCGTACTCGCGCATCTCGGGCGAGACCTCACAGGACAAGGTCATCGTCACGCCGCGCAGATGCTCGAGCAGCAATTCGCGAGTGCGCAACTCGTGCGCCGGGTTGACGTAGCTGTGCAGGAAGCCGACCGCGAGGCTCTCGATGCCCTCGGCATCGAGCCGGCGGCCGAGCGCCGCCACCGCGGCCTCGTCGAGCGGGACGATCACCCGGCCGCGCGCATCGGTCCGCTCCGGCACCACCCAGCGCAGCGGGCGCGGCACCAAGGGCGGCGGCAGATCGATATTGACGTCGTATTGCTCGAAGCGGTTTTCGTGACGGATCTCGACGGTGTCGCGGAAACCCTCGGTGGTGATGAGGGCGGTCTTGGCGCCCTTGCGCTCGATGATCGCGTTGGTCGCGAGCGTCGTGCCGTGGATGATGATCGAGAGCTCGCCCGGCGCCAGCCCGGCCTCGGCGAGCACAGCCTGGATCGCCGCCAGCACGGCGTGCTCCGGAGCGTGCGGCGTCGTCAGCAGCTTGGCGCTGAACCGCCGGACGCCAACCTCCAGCGCGACATCGGTGAAGGTGCCGCCGATATCGACCCCGAGCCTGCCCTTCACTGCCACGCGCCGCGACCTCGACTTGCGTTGGGAAATCGGCCGGCAGTGTTCGGCGCGGCGGCGCGCGGTGTCAACCGCCGGGTGCTTGCGCACGCTTCCGCTGACGCGCCCTGCTGGTAACATGCGGACCAACAGGATGCACGCCCCAGGGCGGCGGTGCGAAAGGGGGAAGCGCATGAGCTATTCGTCGTCAGTGCCCAGCGGAAACCAGATCAACATCGTCGACCAGGTCAGCCGCGCCTACTGGATCGTATTCGATCGCTCGCAGCTGGTGCTGGAGATGGCGTTGCTGCCGTTCGTCATCGTGCTGGCCGCCGAGCTGATCGCGCTGCTGCTGCCGCAAGGCGGATTTTTCGGCTTGCTGCTGGCGGCGCTGGTGCACACCCTCGGCTTTCTGATCTTCGGCACCGTGTTCGTCGTCCGCTGGCACCGCTACGTGCTGCTCGGCGAAAGCGTCAGCGGCGATTTTCTGCCGCCCGGCTGGGGCGCCTTTGTCGTTGCTGGGTTGAAGGTCGCCGGCCTTTTCCTGCTCGGCTGGATCGCGCTGGTGGTGCTGGCGATGCTGCCGCCGCACGCCCTCACCTTTCCGCTGTCGATGATCGGCAGCATCGCGCTCGGCCTGGTGGTGTTGCGCCTGTCGCTGGTCTTTCCCGCGGCAGCGATCGAGCGGCCCGTGGCGCTGCGCACCGCCTGGGACTGGATGGCGGGCAATTACTGGCGGCTGTTCGCCTGCGCGATTTGCTGCTACCTGCCGTTCGTGATCGTCGAAATCATCGTCAGCTTGGTCGGTGCGGCGTTCCCGTCGCTGATGTGGATCGTGTTCGAGGCGCTGCGCCTGGCGGTGTCTTTCGTCGGCGCGGCGGTGCTGGCGGCGATGCTGTCGCATGTCTACCTCGCGGTCGTCCCGAGCGGGCAGTTCACCCCCGAATAACCACCGATAACTGCCGCGAGCCCGCCGCGCCACGGTCGCAAATTCGCCACGCTCGACGACCAAGCATCGCGCAACACTCGAACGGAGGCGGCGATGTGTCGATTGATGCGTGGGTATGCGGTGGCGCTCGTGCTGATCCTCCCCGCGGCGGGCGCCGCCAAGGCGGCTGACCTCACCCTCAAGCGGGTGATGCTGTCGAGCGGCGGGGTCGGCTATCTCGAGTACGAGGCCGCGGTCGAGGGCGATGCGACGCTCACCCTAGACGTCGCGCTCGACCAGGTCGACGACGTGCTGAAGAGCCTCGTCGTCTATGACGATGGCGGGCGCGCCGGCGAGACACCCTGCCCGGCCGCGAGCCGCTGGCCCAGAGCTTTGCCGATCTGCCCTTCGACCAATCGGCGCTCGCCTCGACGGCGGCCCTCCTCAATGCGCTGCAAGGGTCGGATATCCGCATCGCCGGCGACAAGCCGCTGACTGGACGCCTGATCCGCGCCGAGGATGTCAGCCAGCGCAATCCCGACGGCAGCAGCGAAACCCGCCTGCGCATCAGCATCCTGACCGATGGCGGGCTGCGGCAATCGACCATCCGCGACCTCGACACGGTCGAGTTCGCCGACCCGACGCTCCAGGCCAAGATCAACACCGCGCTGTCCCGGCTCGCCGCGTACCACGCGCAGGGCCGGCGGCAGCTGACCCTGACGACGCACGGCAGCGGCAAGCGCAACGTGCGGGTCGGCTATGTCGTCGGCATGCCGCTGTGGAAGGCGACCTACCGGCTCAGCCTGCCGAGCGACCCCAATGCCGGCAGCACCAAATTGCAGGGCTGGGCGGTGCTGG